>CANJJI010000041.1 GCA_947474545.1 Beijerinckiaceae bacterium
AAGCGCGAACTTTCGACGCCCTATGGAGAACGCTTGGCGACATAGGCCTCCTGTTCAAGGAAAATGAATGCTGGAACTTCTTCAAAGCGATGAGGTATGCATCCGATTAAACGTACGATGCTCTAATGATATCGCGCAGGTTAAAGGCCAAGGCGAAGACATCACCGCGATATACCTGCATGAAAATTTCTTCCTGATGAAGCCAGGCGACGAAACCAAACAATATGGCGTTATTGTTCATGAGATGACACATTTCAGATTGACGGGCGACACCACCGATCAACAATACGGCAAATCCGCCGCTCGGGCTCTTGCAAAAAAAGACCCTTCAATAGCAAGGCAGACTGCAAGCAATTATCACTACTATGCTCAATCAATTTATGGAGATTAGAGCGCCCTGCGGTTATATTGAATCGCAAGGCTACTCTAATTTTTTGTTTTCACGCGTTCACAGACCGAAAGCCGGATGTCACTTTTCCTGCAAACGCTCTAACAGCAAGAACTCTTCATAGCTCATATATCCTCGAAATAACTGCGGTTGCTCGCCTCGCCTGCCGACACTTCCGGCCCTTCATAGGGCATGCCCACGGACATGATTTCAGTCGCGGCAACAAACGTGTTGAAATAGGGCGCACCGGCAAAAGCGACGGGCTTGATCTTGTCCCAGAGCAGATAGCCTTTGGTGTCGACATAGCCTGCCCACACGGAGGCTGCGAGCACGTTGCCGACCACCATCATGCGGCCCAGCCATTCCTTCGTCCACACGACTTCGCATTCAAAATGACGCGTGCATTCCTCAATGCGCGGCGGCTTCACAGTCTGCGAAGGAATCGCAGTCAGCCCCGCCTTTTCAAGTTCATTGACGCCCTTTTCAAATGGCAATCCGACAACGCGTACCGCTTCCAGAATCTTCCGCTCGAAGGACGGCAGATTCACGACAAACTGATTGGTAGCCAGAATGTTCTCGCGCGTATGGCCTTTCATTGATGTGGTGAAGGCAATCTGAACGGGATTATGCACGATACGCACGCAGGTGGCATAAGAGGCCGCGTTCACACGGCCCTGTGCGTCAACGCTGGTGATCATCCCCACATGACCGCCCGGCGCAAACAGCCGATCCCAATATTTTTCCGGCTGATAGACGATTTCGCGCGTGCTCATATGTGTTTCCTCATGCATCTGTTCTTGTCATCCCGAAAAATGCTGCAAACATTTATCCGGAATCTTTGTCATATTTGCCTTTGCCAGGCGATTTCCGATAAACCACCGCGCGATTTTCGGGGATGACACAAAATTAATCCGCCCTCACCGCCTGCCGCGCGCGCTCGATCAATGGCTTTGGCAGCGCATAAACTGCAGCCAGTTGCTTTTCCATGTCCACGCCTGATGTCGCTTTGATCGTGAGCCGCAACTTCGCCGCCTCGGCTAGAAACTCCTTGTCCCGCAACGTCGCATCGAACGCATCGCGCAGGATTTTCGCCCGTGCTGGCGGCACATCCGGCGGCGCAGCAAAAGGGCGGCCCAGTGATTGCAACCCGAACACGAGATCGAACAATTGCCGCTCTTCCGGATTTTTTACATAATCGAATGCATGCGCAACACCCGGCAAATCCGCGTGTTTCTCGCGGCCCATCTGCAACACTGGTATGAATCCCCCCGATTGCAGATCACCCAGCCATTCCGATTGCACAGTGGCAAGCGGTATCCCGCAAATGCCCTGCACTTCATTCTTCTGCATGGCAAGGCGTATGCTCGGCGCGCCCTTGTATCCTTGGATCACCTTGATATTCCCTCCGAGCAGATTTTTCACAGCGCGCGCAGTCTGGCTGAGCGGCCCGGCGACGCCGGAGCCCGAAGCGCCAACAATCGTCTCCTTTTGCCGCATTAGATCGAAGGACGTAACGCCGGACTCTCTGGTCGTGACGCACAGCGCCACCGATTCATCCATATTGCCGATCCAGGTAAAGCGCGTGACATCGAATTTGCCCTGGCCCTCTCCAAGTAAGGGGTCGACAAGATTGGACGGCGCAAAGATCGCCATCGCCAATCCGTCTTTCGGCGCCACATTGTAGAGCCAGTTGGCGGACACAAGCCCGACTGCGCCCAGCATATTCTGCGGCACCATCCCGGGATTGCCGGGAATGTAACGCGGCATATGGCGAATAAGCGCACGCGCATAAACGTCAAAGCCTCCGGCGACTTCATGGCCGATCACCATGGATATGGTGCGTCCGCGATAAAAACCGTCATCTTGTGCAAATGCGGCGCAAGCGAAGGCCGACGCAAAAGCACAGGCGAACAAGCGCAGGACTTTCATAGGATCCTCCCCATTTAATTGTTTACGCGACCCGCCGCATCCATAGTCTTGGATCAGTCGCAATCCCTTTACGCTCGCCCGAAAGCGCCGTCACCAGCATCTCTATGCTTGCAAGATTATGCACCGGCCTGAACTCGTCAACATGTGGCAGCATCGCGCGAATGCCCTGCGCCAGAGGCTCAAACCGATCATATCGCAAAAGCGGATTAAGCCAGATCACGCGCCGCGCAGATTTGTGAATGCGCTCCATCTCCAGCGCCAACTCTTTCGTTCCCTCTCGTTCAAGCCCGTCAGTAAAGATCAGCACGATCGCGCCCTGGCCCAGTACACGGCGCGACCAGTCGCGATTGAAGCGATGCAGACAACCACCAATGCGCGTCCCGCCTGACCAGTCCTCTACTTCTGCCGTGCACAATGCGAGCGCTTCATCGGGATCCTTATGGCGCAACGCACGTGTGACATTGCTGAGCCGAGTCCCGAATAGAAACGTATGTACGCGTCTCCGCTTTTCGGTCAGCGCGTGCAGAAAATGCAGGAAAATACGGGTATAATCGCTCATCGAGCCGGATATATCGCAAATTGCGACCACGGGCGGATGGCGCATCACACGCGAGCGCTTGGCCAGTTCGATCATTTGCCCGCCGGCGCGCAGTGAGCGGCGGAAGGTGCGGCGTGGATCTATCCGCAAGCCGCGAAGATCGGCGGCGAAACGGCGCGTGCGAACTTCATCATCTGAAAGTGTCATTCGCTCGATAGCACGTGTTGCCACCGACATTTCCTCAGCGGTCATCTGCGCAAAGTCTTTTTTCTGCAGCACTTCAGATGTGGACATCGTAAAGCGCTGGTCGATTTCAAGTTCGGTCTGCGCCTGCTCGGGTTCCTTACGCGGCAGCAGCGCCTGGGCAATGCGCGTGGCGCCTGCCTTTGGCTTCTGCACGGGCTGATCTTCCTTCTCCGGTTCAGCGATGGGCGACATCATCGCGATCAACTTTTCCATGAAGCCGCGCCGTTTCCAGAAAATGCCAAAAGCCTGATCGAACAGCACACGATGTTCGTAACGCGTAACGAACACGGATTCGAGCGCTGCGCGAAAATCCTCGCGCTGCGTCACGCCTGCCACTTCCACTGCTTGCACGGCATCGATAATACTGCCCGGCCCCACGGGCATACCCGCGGCGCGCAGTGCTCGCGCAAAATGCATGATATTGTCGGCTAATGCGCCCGATGGTCCTTGCGGGGCGACGTTTTGTTGCAAACCCGGTTCAGCCATCACACATCATTCCCTGGCATGCTGCCGGGCTCATTCAGCGGCACTTCATGATCCTCAAGCACCAGCGATACCCTTTCGCCCTCACGCACACCCACAAATAACCCCTGGCTCGAAGCCGTCCGCGCCCACAGCCGGATATTGGACTGATAAGGCTCCCGCCGCCAGCCGCTGGGATTGTCGGGATCGCAGGTCACGAGTATCGCCCAGGGATCAGGATCGGACAGCACGAAACCCGCAATATCCGGGCGCCATTCCTCGCCAAGATTTTCGTCGCGACGCCAGCCACAAAGGAAATCGCGACACGCTGCAGGCCGGGTCTCGTAGATGCGGCAGCCGCGCGTGCGGTCAAGACTTGCGCACCAGTCGATATTGTCTTTCAGGGCTTCGGGAATAAAAAACACGCGGCAGCACATGTGGCACGGCCCGCAGGTGCGCGCACTGCTGGCTTGCCGCCCCTCCATCACACTTTCATCTCGCGGCGCATGTCGGTGATCATCTGCTCGACCTTCGCACCACCGATTTTTTCGATGTCGTCCTGATATTTGAGCAAGATTCCCAGAGTGTCGTTCACGAGTGCAGGGTCGAGCGCGACAGTGTCGAGTTCATGCAAGGCGCTTGCCCAGTCCAGCGTTTCAGCGACGCCGGGCTTCTTGAACAGATCCTCGTCGCGCAGCTTTTGCACGAAGCGAACGATCTGCGTTGTCAGTTTGGCCGGCACGCCTCGCACTTTCGAACGAACGATTTTCGTCTCGCGCTCCACATCGGGATAACCGACCCAGTGATAAAAACAGCGCCGCTTCAGCGCGTCATGAATTTCGCGCGTGCGGTTGGACGTGATGATGACAATCGGCGGATGATCGGCCTTGATCGTACCAAGTTCTGGAATGGTGATCTGGAAATCGGACAACACTTCCAGCAGAAACGCCTCGAACGCCTCATCAGTGCGATCGAGTTCGTCGATCAACAACACCGGCGGCCCATCGGTGGAGGGCTCCAGCGCCTGCAGCAACGGACGCTTGACGAGATAGCGATCGGCAAAAACATCGCCTTCAAGGCGCGTCCGGTCTGTCTCGCCTGAGGCTTCCGCGAGCCGGATAGCCATCATCTGCGCGGCATAATTCCATTCATAGACGGCTGAGGAAACGTCGAGGCCTTCATAGCATTGGAGGCGTATCAGCTTGCGGCCAAGGGTCTGGCTGAGCACCTTGGCAATCTCGGTTTTCCCAACACCAGCCTCGCCTTCGAGGAACAATGGTCGTCCCATCTTCAGCGATAGATAAAGCACAGTCGCCAGCGACCTGTCGCCGACATAATCAGCGCCCGAGAGCAGAGCAAGGGTATCGTCGATGGAGGAAGGGATGTTCATGAAGGCTTTCGGAATTTACGGAGGAATGTCATCCCGGACAGCCAGAGGCCGGTCCGGGATCGTCCAGTTTCTCCCTCCCTCGCGATCCCGGATACATCGCTGCGCGTTGTTCCGGGATGACAGGCTGGCTTACTTCCCGTTGGCCTTGTTGACCGCCCGGCGGGCCATCACGCCTATCAGATGGGCGCGATAGGCGGCATCTGCGTGAATGTCGCTGTTGAGCCCTTCAGCAGATGCGCTGACGCCTTCCAGCGCCTTCACATGAAATTTCGCCGTCAGCGCCGCTTCGAATTTGCCCGCGCGGAACACGCCGCTTGAGCCTGCGCCAGTGACAGCGACGCGCACATCCTTGCCTTTCTTGGCAACGAAAACGCCGACCATCGCATAACGCGAAGCGGGGTTCGGGAATTTCATATAAGCGGCCTTGGATGGCACTGGGAAGACGATCTTGGTAATGAGTTCACCCGGCTCCAGTGCAGTTTCGAAGAGACCCGTGAAAAACTCGTCTGCGGAAATCTTGCGCTTATTGGTGTGGATCGTCGCATTCAACGCAAGGCAGGCCGATGGATAATCTGCCGCCGGATCATTATTGGCGACAGAGCCACCGATGGTGCCGCGATGGCGCACAGCTGGATCGCCGATCATACCGGCCAACTCCGCCAGCGCCGGAATGGCTTCCTGCACGTCCTTGGAATTGGCGACATCATAATGCCGGGTCATCGCGCCGATGTGGACGTTGCGGCCCTTGACCTCGATACCAGCCAGCTTTTCCGAAGCCGGATTGAGATCGATCAGCGCGGAAGGCGAAGCCAGCCGCTGTTTCATGGTCGGCAGCAATGTCATGCCGCCAGCAAGAAACTTCGCATCTTCATTCTTCTCGGCAAGGTTTGCCGCTTTGCGTGCGCTGTCCACGCGGTGATAGGTGAATTGATACATTTCAGTCTCCCATTGGTCCGTTGATTGGTCCCGCGTGCGGGTGTTGAACTTATTCAGCCGCCTTCTTCATCACCGCTTTTTGAGCGGCGCGCCAGACGGCGAGCGGCGTTGCAGGCATGGCCACATTTTCATGACCGACAGCGTCAGTAATCGCGTTGATGACAGCAGGCGGCGCAGCGATGGCGCCAGCTTCGCCGCAGCCCTTGATACCCAAGGGATTGGAGGGACACGGCGTCTGCGTCATACCGACGTTGTAAGACGGCAGATCGTCGGCGCGCGGCATACAGTAATCATTGAAACTGGCCGTAACCAACTGGCCGCTCTTGTCGTAATGGGCGCCTTCGCAGAGCGCCTGCCCGACGCCCTGACCGATGCCGCCATGGACCTGTCCTTCGACAATCATGGGATTGATGACGCGGCCAAAATCGTCCACTGCCGTCCAGTGATCAATCCGTGTCGTGCCGGTTTCCGGATCGATTTCCAATTCGCAGATATGTACGCCTGCCGGGAAGGTGAAATTCGTCGGATCCCAGAACGCGCCTTCCTTCAGGCCGGGCTCAAGATCCTGGCCGCTGAACTTGTGCGCAATATAGGCCTGCAGCGCAACCGAGCCGAAATCGATTTCCTTATCGGTGCCCTTCACGGAAAACTTGCCGTCCTTGAAATCGATGTCATCGGCTGCCGCTTCAAGGCAATAGGCGGCGACCTTCTTGCCTTTGGCGATCACCTTGTCGAGCGCCTTGAAGATCGCGCTCATGCCGACAGCGCCCGAGCGCGAGCCATAGGTGCCCATGCCCATCTGCACCTTGTCCGTATCGCCATGAACGATGGACACATTGTCGATGGGAATACCAAGCCGGTCGCTCACAAGCTGCGCAAACGTAGTTTCATGGCCCTGACCGTGCGAATGCGAACCTGTCAACACTTCCACAGTGCCGATAGGATTCACACGCACTTCTGCCGATTCCCACAAACCAACGCCAGCGCCAAGCGAGCCCACTGCCGCCGAAGGCGCAATGCCGCAAGCTTCGATGTAAGCAGAAAAGCCTATGCCACGCAGCTTGCCTTCACGCGCTGACGCCGCCTTGCGCTTGCCAATGTTGCGGTAATCAGCCATTTCCAGCGCTTTTTCGAGCGCCGCCTGATAATTGCCAACGTCATAAGCCATGATGACCGGCGTCTGATGCGGGAAAGTCCGAATGAAATTCTTCAGCCGGAATTGAGCCGGATCGGCCCCCGTTTCACGCGCAGCAATCTCAACAAGCCGCTCGACGACAAATGTCGCTTCCGGCCTGCCTGCCCCGCGATAGGCATCGACTGGCGCTGTGTTGGTATAGATGCCATCAACTTCCGCATAGATGGCGGGAATGTCGTACTGGCCCGACAGCAGCGGCGCATAGAGATACGTCGGCACCGACGACGAAAATGTCGAGAGATAGGCGCCGAGATTGGCCTTCGTGTTGACGCGCAAGCCGATCATCTTGCCTTTTTCATCAAGAGCAAGTTCGGCATGGGTGAGATGATCCCGGCCATGGGCGTCGGACAAAAACGCTTCGCTGCGATCGGCGGTCCATTTTACCGGCCGGCCAACTTTCTTGGCGGCCCAGACACAAACCGTCTCTTCGGCATAAATAAATATCTTAGAGCCAAATCCACCGCCGACGTCGGGCGCAATCACACGCAGCTTGTGTTCGGGCGCAATGCCGATAAAGGCTGAAAGCACCAGCCGCGCCACGTGCGGATTCTGGCTCGTCGTGTAGAGCGTAAACGATTCCGTGCCTGGCTCATAATCGCCAACAGCAGCGCGCGGCTCCATCGCATTGGGCACGAGGCGATTATTGACAAGATCGAGTTTCGTGACGTGCTTGGCTTTAGCAAAAGCTGCGTCCGTCGCAGCCTTATCGCCAAGATGCCAGTTGTAGACTGTATTGTTGTCCGACACGTCATGAATGACAGGCGCGCCCTTTTTAACGGCGTCGTTCATGTCAACGACAGCGGGCAACACCTTGTAGTCGACCTTGATTTTTTCAGATGCATCGCGCGCCTGTGCCAGGGTTTCCGCGATGACGACGGCGACATGGTCGCCGACATAACGCACCTTGCCTTGCGCCAGCGCCGGATGAGCGCCCGCCTTCATGGGCGAACCATCCTTGGAGTGAATCATCCAGCCGCAGATAAGGCCACCAACCTTGTCAGCAGCGATATCGTCGCCCGTCAGCACAGCAAGCACGCCATCTGCCTTGCGCGCCGCCTTGGTATCAAGGCTTTTGATTTCGGCATGCGCGTGGGGCGAGCGCAGGAAATACGCATAGGCCTGGCCCGGACGATTGATGTCATCCGTGTACTGACCGCGCCCTGTGATAAAGCGCAGATCTTCCTTGCGGCGAACAGATGCGCCAAGACCGGTTGCTGACATGACACCCTCCTGCGGGAAGAGATGCACAAGCGCACGAAGAATTTCGCGCGCGGCCTTCACCAAATCTATTTCGCCATCGCTTCCGCGCCAGCGGCAACGGCCTTGACGATGTTATGATAACCCGTGCAACGGCACAGGTTGCCTTCCAGCTCGTGCCGGATTGTCTGCTCGTCCAGCTTGTTGCCCTTACGGTTGACGATATCCACCGAAGTCATGATCATGCCTGGCGTGCAGAAGCCGCATTGCAGCGCGTGATTTTCACGGAAAGCTTCCTGCATCGGGTGCAGCTTGCCATCAGTGGCAAGGCCTTCGATCGTCGTGACATTGGCGCCTTCGAGCGTCAGCGCCAGCACCGTGCAGGACTTCAGAGCCTTGCCATCCACGTGAACGACGCAGCAACCGCACTGGCTGGTGTCGCAACCGACATGGGTGCCCGTCAGGCGCAGGGTATCGCGCAAAAACTGCACCAGCAGCGTGCGGGAATCGATATTTCCTGAAACTTCCTTGCCGTTCACGGTCATGGAAACTTTTGGCATGCTTTCCTCCTTGATTCACAAAATCCCGGCGGCCCCGTTTCTTCGGGCCAGCAAATTAGCATCTACTGTGTGCATTCGCGCCCGCAGGGTCAAGCCACAAGCGCGTTTTTCCTGCGAAGTCTCAGCCAGCTTTCACAATTTCCGCGAATTTCGCAAAAAATGCATCCGCGTTCTTTTTGGCGACGCCGTCGATCAAGCGGCCGCCGAGCTGGGCGATCTTGCCGCCAACATTGGCTTCCACGTCATATACGAGGATTGTTCCGCCATCCGGCCCGTCCTTGAGGCTGACATTCGCGCCACCCTTGGCAAAGCCGGCGATACCGCCTTCACCCTGTCCGGAAATGCGATAGCCGTTCGGCGGGTCAATGTCGGTCAACTCGACATTCCCCTTGAACGTGGCGCTTACCGGACCGACCTTGATCTTCGCAATCGCTCTGAACCCATTTTCCCCAGTCTTTTCCAGCTCCTGGCAGCCAGGAATGCACTGCTTCAAAACCTCGGGATCATTGAGCTTTTCCCAAACCGACTGGCGGCTGGCGGGGAGGGAAACCTCCCCCTGCATGGTCATGGCCATTGTTTACCCCTGTTGTAATCTCAGGCCGCCCTTATCACGCGGACGGCGGGGCGAAGTCCAGCCCCCCGAACCGCGCAATGGAGTCGCGGGTATAAATTTCGGTTTCCGGGCTTCGCACGCAAATCTTCCGTTGCGCCAGGCGTCAGCCAAGGCTATGCGCTGAATAAACTGGATCTTGTGATCAGGCCACAGCGGCAAACGAGGGGATGGAGCTATGGCTGGTATGAAAATCGGCGAGGAAACCTTCAACGTCGAAGTGGAAGGGCCCGAAGGAGCGCCCTGCTTGCTGCTGTCCAATTCGCTCGGCACCAACCTGCACATGTGGGACGGTCAGATGCCGGCGCTGACCCAGCGTTTCCGGGTCATCCGCTACGATTCACGCGGCCACGGCGGCAGCGTTGCAGCAGACGGCCCTTACTCGATTGAGCAGCTGGCCAATGATGCGCTGCATATCCTCGACGCTCTTGGCATTCAGAAAGCCCATTACATGGGCCTGAGCATGGGTGGCATGGTGGGCATGTGGCTTTTGACCCATAATCGCGAACGCATTGGCAAGGCCGTGCTTTGTAACACCGGCGCCTTCATGGGCAGCCCCGATATCTGGAATACGAGAATCCGCGAAGCCCGCGCGGGCCGCATGGACGGACTGGTTCCCCAGACCATCGACCGCTGGTTCACACGCGACTTTCAGGAACGTTCGCCTGACGCCGTCAAGCGGATCGCCGCCATGGTCAAATCCACGCCGCCGCTCGGTTACGCCTCCTGCTGCGCCGCGATCCGCGACATGGACCAGCGCGAGGCGCTGCGCTCGATTACCAATCCGGTTCTCGTCATCGTGGGCCAGCATGACCCGGCGACGCCACCCTCCATGGGTGGGCTGATTGCTGCCTCGATCAAGGGCGCAAGGCTGATCGACATCGACGCGGCCCATCTTTCTAATATCGAAGCCGAAGCCGCCTTTACCCGCGCTGTCGTCTCCTTCCTGACCGCACCCGAGCGGGCCGCCCCTGCCCCGGACGAAGCCCCGGTTTCGAAGGCAAAGCCTGCGCCCGCCAGGAAAACTGCTGCAAAGAAAGCCCCAGCGAAAAAGGCTCCAGCCAAGAAGGCCGCGAAGAAAGTTGCCGCCAAGAAGGCTGCAAAAAAGGTTGCGAAGAAAGCCGCCAAGAAGACCGCAGCCAAAAAAAGCGCCAAGGCTTCAAAGAAGACAGCAAAGCCCGCAGCAAAAAAGGTAGCCAAGAAGTCAGCAAAGAAGCCGGCTCCGAAAGCCGCTAAGAAAGCAGGCAAGAAGACCGCTAAAAAGGCAACGAAGAAAGCCGCTAAGAAACCCGCGAAAAAATCGAGGCGCTGATGTCAGGCAATCCCAAAGACGAACGTTATGAAAAAGGCGCAAAGATGCGCCGCAAGGTGTTGGGCGACGCCTGGGTCGACAAATCCGAAAAAAACCGCAACGCCTTTAACAGTGACTGGGTGGATTTCATCACCCGTGGAGCATGGTGCGATGTCTGGACACGGCCCGGCCTGGCGCCGAAAATCCGGTCCGTGATCACCCTGTCGGTTGTGTTATCCCTCGGCCATTGGGACGAATTCCGCCTGCACCTGCGCGGCGCAGTCAACAACGGCTGGACGAAGGACGAGATCAAGGAAATGATCATGCACGCCGCCGTCTACGCTGGCGTGCCCGCTTCCAATCACGCGATGAAGGAAGCCGAAGGCGTTTTTACTGACATGGGTATGTAGGTCCGTCGAGATGTTGTCATCCCGCAAAAATGCAAGGCATTTTATCCGGGATCGCACTGCAGAATGCGCAAACAGATAACGATCCCGGATCGCCTCCGGCGTCCGGGATGACCGCTTGAAAATTGACGCCAGGAAAGAGTGAATGGAATTCTTCTTCCAGCAATTGATCAACGGCGTCACGCTCGGCTCGATCTATGGGCTTATCGCTATCGGTTACACCATGGTTTTTGGTATCATTGGCATGGTGAACTTCGCCCATGGCGATATCTTCATGGTATCAGCCTTCATAGCGCTCCTTTTGTTTCTGGCGCTGACAACCGTCATCGGTATCACCTGGCTGGTTCTGGCCTTCATCATCGTCCTGCTGCTCGCGATGTTTTTCACCTCGCTCTGGAGCTGGGTCATTGAGCGCCTCGCCTACAGGCCGTTGCGCGGCTCATTCCGGCTTGCGCCGCTGATTTCAGCCATCGGCATGTCGATCTTTCTCGCGAACTTTGTGCAGGTCGTTCAGGGCCCGCGCAACAAGCCTATTCCCCCCATGTTCAACGAAACCATAGCGCTGACATCGGGCGGACTGTTCGACGTGACGCTCGCCTGGAAGCAGATTGTCATCATGGCAGTGACGGTTATTCTGCTCACAGTGTTCTGGTACATCGTGCAGAAAACCCCGCTGGGACGGGCGCAACGCGCCTGCGAGCAGGATCGCAAGATGGCGGCGCTGCTGGGCATCGACGTCGACCGCACCATATCCATCACATTCATCATGGGCGCGGCTCTGGCGGCTGTGGCAGGCACGCTCTATCTTATCCAGTTCGGCAATGTGAATTTTGCCGATGGTTTCATCCCCGGTGTGAAAGCATTTACCGCAGCCGTGCTCGGGGGCATCGGGTCTATCCCCGGCGCCGTGATCGGCGGCCTGTTGATCGGCCTGATCGAGGTTTTGTGGTCGGCCTATGTATCGTCTGACTACAAGAATGTCGCCGCCTTCGCGATCCTGATTGTCGTGCTGATTTTCATGCCGCAAGGCCTGCTCGGCAAACCTGAGATCGAGAAAGTCTGAGCCATGCCGGCGGGGCGCGACACATCATCACCACCCGCCGCACATAGGCTCAACCACGCACTGCGCGAAGCAGGCTTTGCTGCCTTGATTGCGATTGGCCTTTCATTCCCGATCCTCGCGCTCGGCGCGGAACCTGACATCAACAATCAGCTCGCGTTGCAAACGCGCTGGTCGTGGATGTTCACGGCGGCCGTCCTTATTGGCAGCGCCCGCTTTTTTGCCGTCATGCTGGATAGTTCGCGCGCACGGTTGCTTGCAATCGCAGGCCTTCTCTGCACAGCATTCGGCTTCGGCACATGGTATTTTGCAGGCATAGCGGATCCAAAGATAGTCGGCGGCACGATAGCGGCAGGCGTCCTCGCAATGCTCGCAGCCTTCCCCGCCGACAAACCTGAAAAGAACGCGCACAGTGCTGCCAAAACGCCAGCGCGGCCCGCCACAAATCTGTCATCCACCGCCGCCAGCCTGTTTTCAGCCGCCGGGATTGGCGCGCTGATTGCGTTTCCGCTCGCCATGCTCTGGTGGTTCGGTTCTGCCGGATCTCTGAAGTGGATCAACAATTACGGCATACAGATCCTGATCTTCGTGATGCTGGGTTGGGGCTTGAATATAGTCGTCGGCCTCGCAGGTTTGCTCGATCTCGGTTATGTCGCCTTCTACGCTGTTGGCGCCTACACTTATGCGCTGCTGGCAACACAATTCGATCTCTCATTCTGGATTTGCCTGCCGCTGGCCGGCATCATGGCCGCCTTCTGGGGTATATTACTGGGCTTTCCCGTGTTGCGGCTGCGTGGCGATTATCTCGCGCTGGTGACATTGGCTTTCGGCGAAATCATCCATCTGGTGCTGACCAACTGGTCGGACCTCACAAACGGCGAAGCGGGCATATTATCCATCCCGCGCGTAACCTTCTTTGGCATTCCCTTCACGGCGGGCGAAGATGGATTCGCCCATCTGTTCGGGCTCCAATTCTCACCCATCCACCGCACGATCTTTCTGTTTTATCTCATTCTCGCGCTCGCATTGATCACAAATTTCGCGACCCTGCGCCTGCGCCGCCTGCCCATAGGACGGGCATGGGAAGCCCTGCGTGAAGATGAAATCGCCTGCCGTTCTCTGGGCATCAACACAACCAACACCAAGCTCACAGCCTTTGCGCTCGGCGCAATGTTCGGTGGATTTGCCGGTTCATTCTTTGCGGTGCGGCAGGGTTTCATCAATCCTAACTCATTCACCTTCATGGAATCAGCCTGGATTCTCGCTATCGTTGTCCTTGGTGGCATGGGCTCGCAGATCGGCGTTGCACTTGCCGCCATTGTCATGGTCGGCGGCACGGAAGCCCTGCGAGAGCTGGACTTTTTGAAGCAATTGTTCGGCCAGGACTTCAACCCCGTGCAATATCGCATGCTGATCTTCGGCCTTGCCATGGTGCTGATGATGATCTGGCGTCCGCGTGGTTTTGTCTCCACACGTACGCCATCAATCTTTCTGAAAGAGCGAAAAGCCGTCGCGGCTGACCTTGTCGGCGAGGGGCACGGCTGATGCGCTGGCAGAGCGATCCCTTACTCCACGTCGAGCATCTCACAATGCGCTTTGGCGGCATTCTTGCCGTTAATGACCTGAGTTTTACCGCAGGCCGCGGCGATATCACTGCGCTCATTGGACCCAATGGCGCGGGGAAAACGACCGTCTTCAATTGCATCACAGGCTTTTACAAACCAACCGAAGGCCGTATCGCTTTCGCGCGGGACGGACGCGCGGCTGATGCTGACGTCGCCGCGCTCACACAAACCAGCAAGCGTCATGGCCGCTCGGCGTCAGGCGATATCTACCTGCTCGAACGCATGCCGGATTTTGAAATCTCGGCCCAAGCCAAAGTCGCCCGCACGTTCCAGAACATCCGCCTGTTTCAGGGCATGACTGTGCTCGAAAATCTCATCGTCGCGCAGCATAATCCGTTGATGCAAGCATCAGGCTGGACCCTGTTAGGCCTTCTGGGCGTCGGGCCCTATCGGGCACGCGAACGCGACGCGATCGAAAAAGCCAAATTCTGGCTCAACAAGATCAATCTTCTCGAACGCGCAGACGATGCGGCGGGCGATCTCCCCTATGGCGATCAACGGAGGCTGGAAATAGCCCGCGCCATGTGCATGGACCCAGTCCTGCTCTGCCTTGACGAACCCGCCGCAGGATTGAACCCGCGCGAAACAGCCGATTTGAATACCCTTCTGTGCATGTTGCGGGACGAACAGAATACGTCGCTTCTGCTGATCGAACATGACATGAATGTCGTCATGCAGATTTCTGATCATGTCGTGGTGCTCGACTACGGCACGAAAATCGCCGATGGCGCGCCCGCTGCAATTCGTAGCGATCCAAAAGTCATTGCCGCCTATCTCGGCGTCGCTGATGAAGAAGAAGCGCAAGCTGTTGCGGGAGATCGCACATGAGCGAGGCCCTGCTCAGTATCTCCGGCGTGAAAACCTTCTATGGGCGCATCATGGCGCTACGCGGCATCGACATGGAAATCCACAAGGGCGAAATCGTCACCCTGATTGGCGCCAATGGCGCGGGCAAATCCACGCTTATGATGACGATCTTCGGCAATCCGCGCGCGCGCGAAGGCAAGATAACCTACGAAGGCGGCGACATCACGCAATTGCCCACGCATGAAATCGCACGGTTGAAGATCGCTCAATCGCCGGAAGGCCGCCGGATTTTTCCGCGCATGAGCGTGTTCGAAAATCTGCAGATGGGCGCTTCGCTCGGCGACCCCGCCCATTTCGACCATGATCTCGATCGCGTTTTCGCTATTTTTCCGCGCCTGAAAGAGCGGCGCGATCAGCGCGGTGGCACACTCTCGGGCGGCGAGCAGCAGATGCTCGCCATCGCCCGCGCGCTGATGTCCCGTCCCAAACTCCTCTTGTTGGACGAGCCGTCACTCGGACTGGCGCCGCTCGTCGTGAAACAGATTTTTGAGACGATTGCGGCGCTCAATCGCGATGAAGGACTGACAGTATTTCTGGTCGAACAAAACGCCTATCACGCTCTCAAACTCGCCCATCGCGCCTATGTCATGGTCAACGGCCTGATCACCATGAATGGCACGGGTGCTGAATTGCTCGCCAGCCCCGAAGTTCGCGCCGCCTATCTGGAAGGGGGCCACGGATGAACATCCTTTACGAGAGCGGCCCCTGGGGCCTGTTGATCTTCATCATGCTGACTTTGGTCCTGGGGGGCGCGGCGGCGCTCGCCTCCGGAAGGGCATTGGCTTCCACATGGCGGCCGGCTTCCCATTGTATCCTTTATGCGGCGCCCATTGCGGCCACCATTGCGTTTCTGCATTTTGCGCTGTTTCAGGAATCCGTCATTCCGCTTTACGAATTGGGGGCGGCCATCGCCGGATTGGCGCAAGATCCAGCCACCGCGATCAGACAGCTGACTCTCGGCCTGCGCGGCTTCTTCGCGTTCTTTGCTATTCACAGCGCACTGGCCCTGACAGGCTATCGCTTGACCCGCGCACGCCAGATGACCCGGCAGTACAGCTTCGCCTATCTGCCGTCAGGCCTCTTCTCCTGGCGTGGCAAGTCCTGAATTCAGGCAGCCCGCCCATTCAAGCAGCGTGACAAATCGCCGGAAAAAGTGCGAATATCATCTGAGGGCGCAGTGGCGGGAATGACGCTGCCCCGCCGGACAGAGGGAGAATTCAATGAAAAGAAGCATCATTACGGGCGTAGCGCTTACAGCGCTGCTCGGATTTGCCAGCGCGGCGCAAGCTCAGGTCAAAATCGGCGTGATGGGCCCGATCACTGGCTCCAACGCAGCCTTTGGCGCGCAGCTGAAAAATGGCGCCGAACAGGCCATTGCAGACATCAACGCAGCCGGCGGCATTCTAGGCCAGAAAATTGAATTGCTGCTCGGCGACGATGCCGGTAAGCCCGAACAGGGCGTGTCTGTCGCCAATAAATTTGTCGGCGATGGCGTGAAGTTTGTGGTCGGAGCCTTCAACTCCGGCGTCTCCATACCGTCCTCAGAAGTTCTGCAGGAGAACAATATTCTGCAAATCACACCGGCCTCCACCAACCCACGCTTTACCGAACGCAAGATGTGGAACACCTTCCGCGTCTGCGGACGTGACGACCAGCAGGGTGGCGCAGCCGCCGAGATCATCGGCCGCCTCTACAAAGGCAAGAAGATCGCCATCGTTCACGACAAGACGACCTATGGCAAAGGACTGGCCGACGAAACCCGCGCCGCGCTGAAGGGCAAGGGCGTCACCGAAGTCATGTACGACGGCATCAACGTCGGCGAGAAGGATTTCTCGGCCGTGGTGTCGCGCATCAAGCAGGCAGGCGCTGATATCGTCTTCTGGGGCGGCCTGCATACCGAAGGCGGCCTGCTCGTGCGCCAGATGCAAGGACAGGGCGTTACCGCGCCCATCATGGGTGGCGACGGCATCACCGACGATGAGTTTGCCGCAATCGCCGGCCCCGCGGCCGAAGGCACGCTGATGACCTTCTCGCCCGATCCGCGGACCAATCCGGAAAACAAGGCGATCGTCGACAAGTTCCGCAACGAGAAAAAATTCGAACCGCAGGCCTATACGCTTTACAGCTACGCCTCGGTGCAAATCCTCAAGCAGGCAGCGGAAGCCGCCAAGACGCTTGACGCCAAGGCCGTCGCAAAAGTCATGCATTCCGGCATGAAGTTCAACACCGTGTTGGGCGAACTCTCCTTCGACGCGAAGGGCGACGTGAGCAACACCGGCTATTCTGTGTCTGGCAAATCGAAAAGCCAGTATGTGCTTTATCGCTGGCGCAAGGTGGATGGCGGGCGCATCACCTATTTTGAAGCAGATTGAGAGCGCCGCTTGCGTATTCAAAACAAGCCGCCGGAGCAATCCGGCGGCTTTTGCATGGGCTGAATATGTCACCGCGAACGATCAATTATCGTGCCTTTGAAATATGCGGGTTCAAGCCATACGCGCTCATTGCGCTTGTCTTCATCGCCGCGATAATTTCTAAACCCTCACTCGCCCAGAACAACATTCGCTTAGGTCTGGCCGCGCCGATCAGCGGTCCGCTGTCCAATGCTGGCAAAGCCATGGCCGCAGGCTTTAGTCGTGGCGTAAAAGACGCCGCCGCGCGCCACAATCTCTCAATCACTCTTGTCATCGAAAATGACGAAGGCAGCACCGCAGGCGCAAAACTCGCGGCGCGAGCGCTTGTCGAGAAAGGCGTGCGCATCGTGATAGGGCATTACACCTCGGCGCCAACGCTCACCGGCAACGCACTATACGCACGCAACAATACCCTTCTGGTCGCGCCATCAGCAGGCTCCCCCAAACTGATGGAGCCCAAAAGCGCAAACGTGCTGCGTCTGGCGCCGCGCGAAGACAGCCAGGGATTATTCGCCGGGCAATACCTCATCCGTGAATTTCCCGAAGGCCAGATCGCAATCTTGAACGACGGGACCGTGACCAGCGCCATCATGGCGAAAGCGGCAAAATCGGCATGGACGGGCGCGCTACGCAAGCCAGTCATCGAAGCCGAATGGATTGCAACACCAGGCGACATTGCCGCGAACGCAGCACAACTTGCACAAACGCTTACCAGGAAAAATGCTGCCGCCATTTACTGGACAGGCGCCGTTTCCGCTGCAGGGCCATTGCTGAAATCCATGCAGGCTTCCGGCGCAACTATCCCCGTAATGGGAACTGACGCGCTGGCAACGCCGGAATTTCCGGCGGCGGCAGGCGATGCCACCGAAGGCGTGCGAATGACCATCCTTGCCGGAGCAACTCCATCACCCACAGCGCAGGACATCGCTGCCTGGTTAAAAACCGAAGGCGTCCGCGACATTCCGCTCGCACTGGCAACCTATGCTAGCGTGCAGATCGTGACAGAGGCCGCAGTCCGTCTTGGATCCTTCGAACCAGACATGCTCGGCGCTGCCCTGCGCGGTGGGGCACTCATCGAAACAATCGTGGGCCCCGTTTCATTCGACGCCCAAGGCGAACGCCGCGAACAGCTCTATACAATTGCCGTCTGGAAGAAAGCCGCCGACGGCAAATTCATCTTCGCGCCGCAATAAAGCCTAACCCAGTCTCCCCAGGGCCGGAAACATTTCCAAAAGCCAGAACGAAGCGCTGCTCAGCCATCCCGTAAGAAAGGCTATGCCTGTCAAAACCAGCAGCCCGCCAACGGTTTTTTCTACATAGACGAACTTCTGCTTAAACCGCGCCAGAAAGCCCATGAAAGGTTCCAAAGCAAAAGCTGCCAGCAAGAAGGGTATACCAAGCCCCGCTGAATAGACCGCCAGTAGCGACGCGCCACGCGCTACAGTATCCTCCGAACCCGCCAGTGCAAGGATGGCCGCAAGGATCGGCCCTATACAGGGCGTCCAGCCGAATGCGAAGGCGAGACCCATGACATAGGCGCCCCACAGCCCGACCGGCTTTTCAACATTCAACCGCGCTTCGCGATAAAGAAACGCTAAACGCCAGACGCCAAGAAAATGAAGGCCCATCGCGATGATCACGATGCCCGCACCCATCGACAACAGCGAGATATATTGGCGAATGAACTGGCCAAACACGGAAGCAGTTGCGCCCAGCGCCACGAATACTGTCGAAAAACCGGCAACGAATAATATGGCGGAAATCGCAACATCCCGCCGCGCCGCACGCGCTCCACCTTCCGCCAGCTCCTCGATTGTCGTTCCAGCGATGAACGTGAGATAGGGCGGCACCAGCGGCAGAACGCAGGGGCTGAGGAATGACAGCAGCCCGGCCAGAGCCGCTGCCGTATATGAAATGTCGGAAGCCATGTTGCTTCATACCCTTCCAGCCCGGCGGCGCAAAGTCACGACTTTTCCGCTGCAACGACGATTGCGTGAGCCGACTGTGATGGACGTAACCGGGATGACAACCTTATCCCGGAAAGCCTATACATGGCCCACATTGCCCGGAGGAAACCATGCTCGAACTCTATCATCACGGCTCGTCGGTCTGCGCGGCCAAGGTTCGCTTTGCCCTCAACGAGAAAGCCCTGCCCTGGACTGGACATTACATCGATATCCTCAAGGGCGACCAGTTCACTCCCGCCTATATGGCGCTCAATGAAAAAGCTGTCGTCCCCACGCTCGTTCATGACGGCAAAGTGATCGTCGAAAGCACAGTTTGTTGTGAATACATCGACGAAGTATTTGCTGAACCGCCGCTGAAATCTCCAGATCCCTATGAGCGCGCCAAAATGCGCGTATGGACCAAGGCCGTCGATGAGCAATTGCATCCCGCCTGCGCCGAGATCACTTTTGCCTCTTCGCATCGCCTCACGATTGCCCGCCTGCCAAAAGAAAAGCTGGACGAATTTCTGGCGAGCACGCCACCACTCTCGGTCACAGCCCATTGGCATGACCGCAAGAAAGTGATTGTGACGCAAGGCCTGAAAGCGCCCGGCGTCGACAGATCGTTCAAGCTCTACGATTCTTATTTGAAGAAAATGGAAACCGCCATGCAAGATCATCCTTGGCTCGCAGGCGATACATTCTCTCTCGCTGATATCGGCGTGGCGCCTTATGTGAACCGGCTGGACATGCTCAGCATGTCCGAAATGTGGACCAGATCGCGCCCGCGCGTTACAGACTGGTTCGAGCGGATCAAATCACGCTCGGCGTTCAAACCTACATTCCTTGAGCCCTGTCCTCCTGACCTGACAAACGATCTCAAGACCTTTGGCGCGGAAAGCTGGCCTGAGGTGAAGAGGATGCTCGCAGCATGAAAATGAAATTCGCTATTTCGCTTGTCGCCGCCTTCTTCGCCGCGTTCACCGCGCTGCCGTCTCTGGCGCAGCCCGGCGGACGCATACGCATCATCTACGGCTATCCCGCCGGCGATTCTTCCGATTCCGTCATCCGCCTTGTGACCGAAAAGCTCGCAAAGGAGATGAACCGCACAATCATCAACGAAAACATGAGCGGCGCCTCCGGCCGCATCGGGCTGAAGGCAGTTATCAATGCGCCCGCCGACGGATCGACCCTTCTCTTTACGCCCATGGCGCCGGTAACGCTTTTCCCGGCGTCCATGCAGAATATTGACTACGATCCGTTCAAGGATCTTAAACCCGTTTCGCAACTTGTGACTTTCGACATCGGCCTGGCCGTCGGCGCCCATGTACCTGTGAAAACCGTCGCGGAATTGATTGCATGGGCGAAGTCCAATCCCGGCAAAGCCAGCTACGGCGTGCCAGGAACCGGCGGCCTGCCGAATTTTTTCGCAATCATGATGTCCGATGCCGCAGGCATCAAGATGGAGCGCATTCCCTATCGCGGCACAGCCCCTACCATTGCAGACATGGTCGCAGGACATCTTCCGATTGCCCTGAGTCCGACAGCGCAATTCACCGAAATGCATAATGCGGGAAAAATTCGCATCCTCGCCACATCAGGCACGGCGAGATCACCATTCACGCCGGATGTGCCGACTTTTCGCGAAACCGGCTTCGATCTCGTGGGAGAAGGTTGGTATGCGGTCTATGCGCCAGCCGCGACATCCGACGAAATAGTCGAAAGCTATTCCGCCGCCATCCGCAAAATCATGCAGGATGAAGAAACTCGCAAGCGCATCCTCTCATTGACGTTCGTGCCAACGGGCACGACGCCCCAACGTTTGCGGGAAATCCAGACAGAGGACTTCAAACGCTGGGAGCCTGTAATCAAGACATCCGGATTTGTGCAGCAATAGGAGCTGCCGTTTGAAAAACCTCATCACCGATATTTCCGGCTTGCGCGTCGGCAATGCTCATAACCCCAGGCTCGCCTCGGGTGTGACAGCGCTCATATTCGATGCCCCTGCAGTCGCCTCCATCGCCATTCACGGTGGCGCACCAGGTGTACGCGATACGGCGCTGCTGGAGCCGGAAATGAGTGTCGAAAAAGTCGATGCTCTCGTATTGTCGGGCGGCTCCGCGTTTGGACTTGACGCCATGGGCGGCGTGCAGGGCTGGCTGCGCGAACAGGGGCGCGGCTTTGCTGTCGGCCCGGCGCGTGTTCCCATAGTACCCGGTGCAATCCTGTTCGATCTCAACAATGGCGGTGACAAGAGCTGGGGCCGGATGCCACCTTATTGGGATCTCGGCTATGAGGCGGCCAAGTCCGCCGCTCTCGAATTCCAGCTTGGCACAGCGGGCGCGGGCTTTGGCGCTACGAGCGCCAGCCTCAAAGGCGGCCTTGGCTCAGCCAGCGCCAGGACACAGAATGGGTTTACAGTCGGCGCGCTGGTCGCCGTCAACGCGATCGGCAGCGCGACAATCGGCGATGGGCCACATTTCTGGGCCGCCCCTTATGAACAGGACGGAGAATTCGGCGGATTGGGACTGCCAGCCCGTTTTGACGCCAACATGCTCAAGCTACGTGCAAAAGGCGCGGTAAAACCGGTCAATGAAAACACGACCATCGCCATTGTTGCTACTGACGCAGCGATGGACAAAGCGCAGGCTAAACGCCTCGCGATCATGGCGCACGACGGCATGAGCCGCGCGCTGCGCCCCTCCCATGCCACTTTCGATGGTGATATCGTGTTTGCCGTAGCAACCGGCGGCGCACAAAAAGCGCCTGGCCCGGCCGATCAACTGGAGATTGGGGCTCTGGCCGCCGATTGCCTCGCTCGCGCCATAGCCCGCGCGATATTTCTGGCTCAGGCCTTGCCATTTGCCGGTGCGCTGCCGGACTGGACAATGAAGTTTCATCGTCAGTCTGATTGACCATTCCAATCAGGCAGCCGTTATCATTCCGCCGCAATTGTTCGTTAACTGTTCCGTTACGTGTGACCGCTATGGCTAACTTTCCGTAAAAGCCGATCAAACTGGCCTCGATCTTGCGAGGAGTGTCCCATGCGTACCTGTTTCAAAATATTCGCCGCCTGTTTTTTCGCTATGACCGCATGCACTGCGGCACTGGCCGACCAGGATTTGGGCAGGCCGGGCATCCGTCACCCCGAGCAGATCCGTGAACAGATCGAGCATCTTTACCGGCTGGAACAGGCTTTCCTTGTCTGTGACCATGTACGCGTCACCGGTGTCGATCTCACGCGTCTTGACGACGCCATTGCCGACGCCGAACTGACTTCCGGTATTGCCGAAGCCGAATTGGAGACCATTTACGAGCAGGTAGAAAAATCGGCAGGCAAGCATCAAGATGCATTCTGTTCTGCAATGACTGATGCAGTCAGGAACATTCGCGAACTGGCGATGGTCCGGCAAGATTGAACGCGAATGGTCCAGTCGGCGCGTGTTTAGTCTTTTATTAACGTTCGGTGTTGAACGAACATAAATGTTTTTGCTGTTTTCTGGGGGTCGATAAAACCCGGAAACCTAAAAATGCCGCTTTGCAGCTACTCCACCACCAAGGCTCACGCAATTGAGTTGAAATCATCTCCCATCAACGCCGCGTGGATACTCTCTGGCGAACCTCAAGCCAGGTCAATCGAAGTGTCCCGCAGCCCTGATGGTGCGTCCAATACGATTATCTGGGACTGCACGGCAGGCACATTCCGCTGGTATTTCGGTGTCGACGAAACCGTTCATATACTCGATGGCGAAGTCATCGTGAGCGACGCCAATGGCAACATGCGCACCTTGCGCACGGGCGACATCGGCTTCTTTCCCGCTGGGACCTGGATGACATGGCGCGTGGAAAATTATGTCCGCAAGGTCGCGTTCTTGCGCCACCCCCCGCCCCAACCCTTTGGTGCGCTGCTGCGTGTGTTCAACTATGGCCTGAACGCATTCCGCCGGCGCCTGTATCGCTATACGATCAAGCCCGCCGTCAACTGAAAATCCTCAGCCATTTTTCATCGGTCCGGCGCTGGCAAGATAAAAGGCCGCCGTCCCGATCACGATAAAGCCAAACAAAATCCAGAGTACAGGCTCATAAGAGCCAAAGCTCTCGGCCATCATGGCAATCGTGACGGGTGCGCAAGTGCGCGGAATGATCGACACAGTCGAAAGCGCACCGGAAATCGCGCCGTAGCCGCGCAATCCAAAAATCTCGGCGATAGCAGTCGCGCGTACAATCATGAGAACGCCACCCGCCGCGCCAAAGACCACCGCATAGGTAATCAGCCCCCATGTCCCGAGGGGAGCAACGAAGATCAGCAGCAACATGCCCAGGCCAAAGCTGGGAAACGCGATGCGCCCAATGCGTTTGGCGCTGCCGTTTCGATCAAAGAAATGCAGGCCGACACGCGCCAGCACGGCTGCAGGCCCGTTGATCGAGAAGATCAGCACAGACAGATCGTGTGACACGCCGCGCTGTTGCAGGAATGGCATGATGTGCACATTGAGTGCCGTGATGGAATACCAGTGTACACTCGCCGCAATCGCCAGAAGCCAGAAGGCCGGCGTCATCAACGCTGTTCGCAGCGGCGAGACATTGTCTGAGGAAAGACCCGAGGGACGGCCAGCCGCCAGAGACTCCTTCTTCCTTGCATATTCTGCGGTACGGCTGCCGACAGTTCCACGCAAGAGATAGGCATTGATACAGGCTGGCCCGAGAAATTGCATGACTGCGAGGCTGATCACCGCAGTGCGCCATCCATAATGGATGAGCAGATAACTAACGATGGGTACGACAATCGTCGACGACAAGCCCGCCAGAATGGAAATAATGGTAATGCCGCGCCGGTAATCACGCGTATTGGCAGCAACAACCGCGGCCGAGGCATTGCCCATGGTTCCGCCCATGGAAACCCCCATGCAGAACCACAACAGATAAAATCCAGCCAGCGACCCCACTTGCGACCATGCTGCAAGGCAAACAGCAGCGGTCGTTGCGCCCACCGACATTACAAAATGTCCGCCGTGCCGGTCTATCCATTGCCCCATCGGAATCGCAATGAGATCGGCTGTCACGAGACCCAATGTGAAAGCGCCGGTCATCTGTGTGGACGTCCAGCCAAACTCCTGTTGCATCGGCGCAAGAAAAAGCGTGAACGAATGAAACAGACAGCCAATTGCCAAGGTCTGCGAAATCGCCATGCCCCAAACCAGCGCATTCTCGCTGCGTGTCGGCGCAGAGGATGAAGCAGGTGCGGTCATGAGGCGCAACGCACAATGATGCAATCAAGAATCGGCGATGCCGCAGGTTCCCTTCTCCCCGGGCGGGAGAAGGAGTCGCGTTCCAATATTGAATTTTCGGACCTGCCGTTCAAAATATGTCCCACTCGCCTCACGCCCGCCGCTTGGCGTGCGGGCTCTGATCCACGTTTTCCATCATTTCCTGCAGCAGCCGCTCGCCCAGTTCCATCCGTACCTGCGCGAACGCGGGTTCATCCCAGAGATTGTGAGATTCATCGGGATCATTTTTGAGATCGTAAAGTTCGCCCCAGCTTTCGCCGCGATAGACAGTATAGCGCCAGTCATCGGTAATAAGATTACGCACGATCATAAAACGCGGCATGCCCATTCGCACAAACGTATCCTGATGTTCGCTCATCAGCTGCATGCGTTCGCCAGGCGCACCATCGATATTGGGGAGCAGGTTCTTGCCCTGAATACCGTGATAGGGTTTGACGCCCGCGCGCGCCATGATGGTCGGCGCAAGGTCAATCGTAGTAGCCAGAGCATTAGATACACGGCCCTTGCGCGAAGCCGGATCGGACCAGATGAACGGCACGCGCGTCACCGAACGGAATGGCAGCGCACCCTTCAGTATCAACCCGAAATCACCGAGATAGTCGCCGTGATCGGCGTTGAACACGATCACGGTATTATCATACTTGCCAGTATCCTTCAGCTTCTGAACCAGCATGCCGACAGCATCGTCGATCATCGCAATCATGCCGCAGGACAAGGCCATAGCCTCGCGAATTTCATCGGCTTCCGCGATAAAGGCTTCTTGTGACTGGGAAACACGCTTGCCGGCCTCATGCTGCGCCCGCAACCATTGCATCGGCGGCGTCGGGTTCTTGTGACTGCCCCACGGCAGGCGCGCTTCAAACTGCTCGGGCTTGTACATGTCCCAGTAATGGCCTGGCGGTGTGAACGGATGGTGCGGATCAGGAAACGAGACAAATGAGAAGAACGGCTTGTCGTCATCCTTCACACTATCGAGATAGGCGAGCGCCTTGTCCCGGATGAATGCCGTCGGATAAAGTTCTTCCGGGATGGGCGTACGATAGGCCTGCGGGCATTTATAGCTGTGTTGCAACTGGTTCTTGCGGTCACGCCATTGATCGGCCATCGGCGACTTGCTGCGCAGCCATTGAAGATAGTGGCCACCCGCCTGATCGCCATGGTTGGTGACCATCTCTACGTCCTGATAGCCGTAATAGGGCGTTGGAATCTCGTATTTCTGGTTGCCTTCATAGCGCTCGGGAACTTCGTGATCATAATCGCTATTGTCTTCCTT
Source organism: Beijerinckiaceae bacterium (assembly GCA_947474545.1). Classification (GTDB taxonomy): domain Bacteria; phylum Pseudomonadota; class Alphaproteobacteria; order Rhizobiales; family Beijerinckiaceae; genus Terripilifer. Next base: position 25,620 of record CANJJI010000041.1, read on the forward strand.
CCACGCTTCCTTGATGAGACCCAGCGCTGCCGGATCGACGCGCGGCTCTGCGCCATGTTCTGTCATGGGCTGCACATGGCTCTTGCCGATGGCCGCAGTGCGATAGCCGTTGGCCGAGAGAACATCAGCAAAGGTATTGGCGCGATAGGTTAGATATTCTCCGTTTTGACGAAGGCCATGCACGGAGGGATAACGGCCTGTCAGTAACGACGCGCGATTGGGCATGCACACCGGCGTCGCCACATGAAATCGTTCGAAACGCGTCCCGGTCGCCGCCAGCGCATCGATATGCGGTGTTTTCAACACAGGATGCCCCGCACAACCAAGATAATCGGCGCGATGCTGGTCAGTGATGATGAAAAGAAAATTAGGCGGCGTCATGTTTCCTCATCTTCCGGGCCTGTCAGCCCTCATGCTCTAAGAGTTCTATAGCGGCGCCAGCGCCCTAGCGCTACAGACCACAAAGTGAACCCTGATTCAGGGATTATCGACCATATGCTGATAAAAGGCGCGCGTCTTTTCCGCCTGTTCATTGGTCATTTTCAACGCCTCTGCCACCATTTTCTCCAGCTCTGAACTGTCGAGCGGATTATAGCGCGCATTGGCCTTGTCCAAGGTCTCCTTGATGGCAGGGTCGTTCAGCATCTTACGGAATGCCTCGCGAAACATGTCCACCACCGGCAACGGCACGTCCGGCGGCGCCGCCAGCGAGCGGCCCATAGCGGTGCCGACCGTGTAGATTTTCAGGAACGCATTTTCAGTGTCATTGCGGCCAAATTCGCTCAGCAATGGCACATCAGGTAATTCCGGCAGACGCTGCGGCGCATAGACAAACAGCGGGATGACTTCGCCGGACACAAGCTCCTTGGCATATTTCAGCTTCACCGCATCCCAGCCAACCGTCCACAGATCGACTTCTCCGCGCAGCCAGCCCAGCTCCACATCGGCGGTGCCGCGATAGCCAACGAGGATCTTGAATTTCGTACCCGCGATCTCGTTCAGCACCCGGGCATTGAAGGCCGTCGGATTGGTGAGGCCAATCCCCGCCGCAACAAGCTGCTTGGTTTTCGCGCCTTCGAGAGCCGTCACGCCGCTGCGCTTGAGTACTGCGCCCACCTGCGTGAGATCGGCAAGGCGGCCGATCCACTGAATTTTTGACGGATCGAACTTGGCCTTGGGATCGAGCACGCCATCCTGTATCGCGTTAACTGGCGGAATGAACAGAACCGTGCCGTCTTTTGGAGCAGCGGCAAACATCCAGTTCACTGCGATCAGTCCTGCACCGCCGGGCATGGCCTGAACGATGACAGCGGGATTGCCGGGCACGTATTTGCCTAGATGATTAGCCATCAATTGCGAATAGAGCCCATATTCACCGCCCACGGCGGACGGAATCACGATCCGCACGGTCTTTCCCGCAAAACTGGCCGCAGTCTGGGCAAATGCTGGCAGGCTCCCTAGCGCCAGCAGAGCCATAAATGCCGAAATTCTCAGGATTCGCTTCATGTTGACCTCCAGGGCCATCTTGGAATCATTCTGCCGCCCGCGCCAGCCTCCTGTGGATTACCGCCCGGCGGCCGCCATTTCATGGACAGCCCCGCCCCTGCATGTTAACCCGCCGCTTCTCCTTCACCGGGCAGACATCTATGCGTCCCCTGAAAATAGCCCCCTCAATCCTCTCCGCCGATTTCGCCCGGCTGGGCGAGGACGTGCGCGCCGTCATGGATGCGGGCGGCGACTGGGTCCACGTGGACGTCATGGACGGACATTTCGTCCCCAATATCTCTTTCGGCCCGGCGGTGATGAAATCCATCCGCCACATCACCCCCAAGCCGTTTGATGTGCATCTGATGATTTCACCCGTCGATCCCTATCTCGACGCTTTCGCCGAAGGCGGCGCGGATATCATCACGGTTCATGCGGAAGCTGGCCCTCATCTGCATCGAACCTTGCAGGCGATCCGCAGACTCGGGAAAAAAGCAGGCGTCTCGCTCAATCCCGGCACACATGAGAGCGTCCTCGAATATGTGCTCGACGATGTCGATCTCATTTTGGTCATGACAGTCAATCCCGGCTTCGGCGGCCAGAGTTTCATCCGTTCCGGCCTTGAGAAGATCGCGCGTATCAACGCGATGATCGGCGATCGCCAGATCGATCTTGAAGTCGATGGCGGCGTCACGGCGCATAACGTGGGCGAAATCGTATCAGCGGGCGCTAACGCCCTCGTTGCAGGTTCCGCTGTCTTCAAGGGCGGCGCGCAGGAATATGCAAAAAATATCGCGGCGATCCGCAAGGCAGCGGAAAGCGCCCGCGGCGAAAGAGTTTAAATTTACCCTCCCCCTTGTGGGGAGGTTCGGCGGCGCAGCCGCCGGGGTGGGGGTCGAAACGATTTCGTTGCGCGCACCCCCCACCCCTGACCCCTCCCCACAAGGGGGAGGGGAAGTCATGAGGAACCGAAACGAATGATCCCCCGTTATTCCCGCCCCGAAATGGTCGCCATCTGGGAACCGCAGTCGCGCTTCCGCATCTGGTTCGAGATTGAAGCCCATGCCTGCGATGCGCTGGCCGAAATCGGCGTCATCCCGAAGGAGAGCGCCGCCACTATCTGGCGCAACGCGGACAAGCTGACGTTCGATGTGAATCGCATTGATGAAATCGAGCGCGTCACAAAGCACGATGTCATCGCCTTCCTGACGCATCTGGCCGAATTCATCGGCGAGGAATCCCGCTTCGTGCATCAGGGCATGACGTCATCTGACGTGCTGGACACCTGCCTGAATGTGCAGCTTACCCGCGCCGCCGATATCCTGATCAACGATGTTGACGCATTACTCGCTGCCATCAAGCGCCGCGCGTTCGAACACAAGATGACGCCCAGCATCGGCCGCTCGCACGGCATTCATGCAGAGCCTGTGACGTTCGGGCTCAAAATGGCTCAGGCCTATGCAGAGTTTTCCCGCTGCCGCGAACGCCTCGTCAATGCGCGCAAGGAAATCGCAACCTGTGCGATCTCAGGCGCAGTCGGCACCTTCGCGAATATTGATCCACGCGTGGAAGAACATGTCGCGGTCAAGATGGGCCTTGCGGTCGAGCCTGTCTCAACGCAGGTCATCCCGCGCGACCGTCATGCCATGTTCTTTGCAACCCTCGGCGTTGTCGCCTCAAGCATTGAGCGCCTCGCAACCGAAATCCGCCATCTGCAACGCACCGAAGTCCTGGAAGCCGAAGAATTCTTCTCCGAAGGGCAGAAGGGTTCTTCCGCCATGCCGCACAAGCGCAATCCCGTGCTGACGGAAAATCTCACCGGCCTCGCGCGCCTCGTGCGTGGTATGGTGACACCGGCTTTGGAAAACGTCGCCCTCTGGCATGAGCGCGATATCTCCCATTCCAGCGTTGAACGCATGATTGGCCCGGACGCAACGGTGACGCTGGATTTCGCCCTGGCGCGGCTAACTGGCGTCATCGACAAGCTGATCGTCTATCCCGAAAACATGAGGAAGAATTTAGATCGCCTCGGCGGCCTCATCCATTCCCAGCGCGTGCTGCTGGCGCTGACACAAAAAGGCGTTTCGCGAGAGGATTCCTATTCATATGTTCAGCGCAACGCGATGCCCGTGTGGCGCGGCGAAGGTGATTTCCTGACACTTCTGAAAGCTGACAAGGACGTCGCCGCAAAATTGTCAGACAGGGAATTGGAAGACCTCTTCGATCTTGGCTATCACCTGAAGCATGTCGATACGATATTTAAGCGTGTGTTTGGGGAGACGTGAAGTCGCTAACAGTGCAATCTGGCGAAGAATATCTAATGCCGCCCTCATGGTGAGGGCCGCCGCAGGCGGCGTCTCGAACCACGAGGGCGGCCGGCACTTCGGACTTCCTCGTGGTTCGAGACGCGCGCTGCGCGCGCCCTCAGCATAAGGAAGCCCTTCAACCTATTGCCCCAAAGTCTCTAAATTCGCCTCTTGATTGGGTTTCCCTCTCAGCAACCTTTAGACAGCTAGCTGTCTAGCTGACTGGAGCCTGCCATGCCCATCTACGGTGCCGGCGAAGCCAAGAACAAACTATCCGAACTGCTTAACCGCGCAGAACGCGGAGATGAGGTCCTGATCACGCGCCCGGGCAAGGCCTCGGCCCGGCTGGTGCCCTGTGATGCAGACCGGTTGCCGGCAGCTGATCTGCTCGCCCGGATCGAAGCGACGCGCAAGCACATCTCTGAAAGGCGCAAATCGCACCGGCGTAAAGCGCCCACTATTGAAGAGATATTGCAATGGCGTGATGAAGGCCGCAAATGGCTGTTGTCGTTGGCTGTTCCGCCCGGGCTTCTGGCGTCAAAGTATTGCCAATCGAGATTTGAGGCGGGACAACCGCACTCAGCGATGCCCCGCACCTTCTCAAAGCCTTCGCCGCCCTCACTTCACGCCGAGCAATTCCACATCGAACATCAGCGTCGCATTCGGCGGAATGACGCCGCCAGCGCCACGCGCGCCATAACCCAATTCCGGCGGAATGATCAGAGTGCGCTTGCCGCCGACCTTCATGGTGGCCACACCTTCATCCCATCCTGCAATGACCCGTTTCATGCCGATGGGAAATTCGAAGGGCTGCCCGCGATCAACCGAGGAATCAAATTTCGCGCCTTTGGCTCCGTTGTTGTAGAGCCAGCCGGTATAATGCATGACGCAGGTCTGGCCTGTCTTGGGCGTCGCGCCGGTCCCAACGGTGATATCTATGATTTGCAGTCCTGAAGCGGTCGTCATGGGTTTTCCATTTGTTTGAGCAAAGGCGGGAAAAACAGCGCCAGCGGCGGCGGCGAGAGTGAATTTGAGGGTGTCGCGGCGGGTGAAGAGCATTCTCATAGTCCTCGCAGAGCTGGTTGTCGATGAGTCACACACTAACCCACAGGGCAATCGCATTTCAAAACAGGGTCAGAAGTCTTGACAGGTATGCGTCATCCCACCCTGCTTTTTTGATCTTGCCGCGCAGGGATACTTTTCCACCGTCTTTTTGCATGACGTTCAACGCCATGTGCCGGAGCACGGCGAGATT
>CANJJI010000042.1 GCA_947474545.1 Beijerinckiaceae bacterium
CAATCTCGCCGTGCTCCGGCACATGGCGTTGAACGTCATGCAAAAAGACGGTGGAAAAGTATCCCTGCGCGGCAAGATCAAAAAAGCAGGGTGGGATGACGCATACCTGTCAAGACTTCTGACCCTGTTTTGAAATGCGATTGCCCTGCGAAGTTGGTACTGGTTTATTCACCGAATCATACTACATTGATCCTGTCGTTAACCAGCAGAAAGGAGGTGACCAGTGTCTCATTGTCAGATGCCGTGGCCAACAAAATCAGGGAAATTCTCCCCTCCAACCTGTGAGGGAGCCAGCTACGCGTGAGCGGCGCTGTTGAGCCCAGATAGGCTGCACGGTTAGAATGACAATGGAGGGGTCACCGCAAGGTGGCCTCTCTTGTTATCTGAGGCAGGCTTAAGCAAGCTTCCATAGTTGTTTTCAAGTTGCCAGATTGAGCTGGAGCGCAGATTATAAGAAAAACGCCCCGGGGAGGCTCTCATGTTTCTGCAGGACCATTGGTATGTCGCCGCCATGCGCAGCGAAGTCGGTAGTACGCCGTTGCGCCGCGTGATCCTTGGCCGTCCTGTGGTGCTTTACAGGACGCCAGATGGCGCCGCCGCTGCGTTGGAAGATCGCTGCATTCACCGGCAGGTGCCGTTGTCCATGGGCACTGTTGAGGCCGATGGAACATTGCAGTGCCTCTATCATGGCATTAAATTCAATCGCGCAGGCAAATGCACTTTCATTCCCGAGCAGACCCGCATTCCCCAAAGCGCACAAATCAAGAGCTATGTGGTGGCCGAACATGCCGAATGGCTGTGGCTTTGGACGGGCGATCCGGCCAGGGCCGATCCATCGCTCATTCCCGCCTATCCATGGTTCACGCAGCCAGGATGGAAAGCGCGCACCGGTTATTTGCACGTAAAATGTAGCTACAAGTTCATTGTCGACAATCTCCTGAACATGGCGCACCTGCCCTATGTGCATCCGCGCACTATTGGCAGCGATGGCGTTATCAAGGATGCGAAAGTCTCGGTCACAAGAAAAGGCAATGACGTCAGGCTGGCGCGCAAGATGTATGATATCGAGCCGCCGCCGACCTACAAAAAGGCTGGTGGGTTTGAAGGCAATGTGAACCGTTGGCAGACCATTGACTTCATGGGGCCGTCCTCATTCGAATTTCATACCGGCGTGATTGAAGTGGGTCACGAGCCGCCACTGCCGGGTATAGATCAGCCGCGCAGCAATGCGCGCATTCTCGACCGGCATTCCATGCATTCGATGACGCCGGAAACAGAGACCTCGACGAATTATTTCGTCGGCTTTACCTATGATCCCAAAGCCTGTTCCGAAGACCTCGCCGATTTCATCTTCGACCAGACGTTTGCTACCTTCAAGGAAGACGTCGTCATACTCGAAGCACAGCAGACCAACATGGACATGATGCCCGGCGAAAAGCCGCTTGACATCGTGTCTGATGCAGCGGGCCTTCAGGCGCTGAAAGTGATCGAAGAATTGGAATTGGCGCAAGAAGCGCGGCGTGGCTCGACGTATTACACGGCGAGTTGAGATCTGCGGTGGCAGCGTTCGTGTAAACAATTCTGGTCGGGCGTACGCGAAGCATCGGGGAGGAGCCTATGAAACTGTCCCGCCGCAATTTGCTGCATCTGGCTGCCGCCGCCTCAATACCCTCATTCCGCCGTCCCGCGCTGGCGCAAGCTTATCCATCGAGAACAGTGCGCATCATCGTTGGCCAAAGTGCGGGCAGCGGCTCGGACACTGGCGGGCGGCTGTTGGGGCAATGGCTGACAGAGCGTCTGGGGCAACCTTTTATTGTAGAAAATCAGCCGGGAGCCGCAGGCAACATAGCCTCAGCTTCGGCGGTACGTGCGGCGGCTGATGGGCATACATTGCTCATGGTCTCCTCCGCCAACACCGTCAATGCAAGTCTCTACGACAAACTCAGCTTCAATTTCATTCGCGATATCGCACCTATATCCGGCATCTTTACTGTGCCGCTGGCAATGGTGGTGCATCCTTCTTTTCCGGCGGCGACGGTTCCCGAATTCATCAGCTATGCCAAAGCCAATCCAGGCAAGATCAATATGGCCTCGGCGGGTATTGGCTCTACACATCATGTCACCGGGGAGCTGTTCAAATTCATGACCGGTGTTGAAATGGCCCATGTACCCTATAGCGGTTCATCGCCTGCACTCAATGATCTGGTAAGTGGGCAGACCCAAGTCATGTTCGACGTAACCTCGACGTCGACCGCTCTGATCAAATCTGGCAAGCTGCGGCCTCTGGCCGTTACTTCCACAACCCGCATAGACGTACTGCCTGACATTCCTGCCATGAGTGACTTTTTGCCAGGGTTTGAGGCTAGCGCCTGGATTGGTTTAGGCGCGCCAGCTGGCACTCCCACTGCCGTTATCGATATGCTGAACAGGGCGGTAAACGCAGGCCTCGCCGAGCCCAATATAAAAGCCAGGATCGCCCAGCTCGGCGGCACGCCTCTCTTGTTATCCCCGGTTGAATTGGGAAAGATGATCGCTGTGGAAACCGAAAAGTGGGCGAAAGTGATTCAGTCCGCCAACATCAAGCTCAAATAGGGTCAATCAACGGGTCTTGTTCGCAACTTTCGCCAGCCCGCACCCGGAACACCCGCCCGCGCAGCCGCCTTCTATGGTAACAGGAGCACAGGGTGCCTGTTTGCCAGCCAGCGTGTAGCGTACGATCGTCTTCACGCGCACCGGCAGGATCAGCTTCCACAACACGAAGCCCGCAGCGATGGCGACGATGGCATAGGTGATAATGGCATCGGTCATGTTGACTAGCCTTTCGCCTCAGCCGCCCATTACCCGCGCTGTCTGGAAGACGATGAACGCCGCAATGTAGGCCAAGGCCATCATATAGATAAACATCACAACCGGCCATTTCCAGCTGGCAGTCTCGCGTTTCACCACGGCAAGCGTTGAGGCACATTGCGGTGCGAACACGTACCAGGCCAGCAGGGCCAGTGCGGTCGCCAAAGACCATTGTCCGCCAATCGTTGCGCCCAGTGCTTCGCGCGCGGCGTCGCCCTGCCCTGCCACAGCATAGACAGTTGCCAGTGCGCCCACGGCGACTTCGCGCGCGGCAAGGCCGGGAATGAGCGCAATGGCGATCTGCCAGTTGAAGCCGATGGGCGCGAGGATGGGCTGCAAGGCATGGCCGATAATGCCGGCAAAGCTGTAATTGATGGCAGGACCGCTGGCCCCTTCGGGCGCTCCCGGAACGGTGGAGAGGAACCATATCAGGATCATCATCGCCAGAATGATGGTGCCAGCCCGGCGCAGGAACACGAAGGCGCGCTGCAATACGCCCATCAGTACGCTTTGGACGCGCGGGCGTTTGTAGCCCGGTAGTTCCATTATGAACGGTTCGCTCTTTCCCTTCCAGACGAAATGGCGAAACACGAAGGCGACAGCGAAGGCGCTGATAATGCCCGCTGCATAAAGACCAAACATCACCAATCCCTGCAGGTTGATAAAGCCACCAACAGAGCGATCCGGCACAAAAGCGGCGATGATGAGCGTATAAACTGGGATGCGCGCCGAACAGGTCATCAGCGGCGCAATCATGATAGTCGCAAGGCGCTGGCGGCGGTTCTCGATCACGCGCGTCGCCATGATGCCGGGGATGGCGCAGGCAAAGCTGGACAGAAGGGGAATGAAGGAGCGCCCGTGCAGGCCGACTCCGCCGATCACGCGGTCCATAAGGAAGGCGGCGCGCGCCATATAGCCGAAATCTTCCAGCAGGATGATGAAGAAGAACAGGATCATGATCTGCGGCAGGAAGACGACGACGGCGCCGACGCCCGCGACAATGCCGTCAGCCAGCAGGCTTGACAGCATGCCCTCAGGCAGACTGGACCTTATCAATACCGCAATTGCGTCAAAGCCTGCCTTGATCAGATCCATGAAGGGCGCCGCCCATGAAAACACGGCCTGAAAGATCAGGAACAACACCGCCAGCAGGATGACAATACCGGCCACCGGATGCAGCAGGACATTGTCGATACGGCGTGTCCAATCGTCTGCGGCTGCCGAGGCTTTGACAAAACGTCCGATAATCTGCTCGGCAGCATGGTGCGAAGCGCGAACATCCTCAGCGCTTTGCTCGCGCCAGACTGCGGGCTGAACCGTCTGTTTCAGAGCAGCCAGTTCGTCCACTTTCTGCAACAGGGCGGCAGTCCCATCATTGGAGATTGCGACTGTAGTGACGACGGGGATGCCAATTTCGCGCGACATGCCTTCGGCATCGATCTTGATGCCGCGATATTCAGCGATGTCATACATATTCAGCGCCAGAAGAATAGGAATGCCGCAATTCTTCAATTCGAATACCAGCCGCAAGCTCAGGCGCAGATTCGTTGCATCTGCAACGCAGATCAGCAAATCTGGCCTTATTTCGCCTTCGAGTTTTCCCAGAATGGCGTCACGGGTGACGACTTCATCAGGGCTGCGTCCACGCAGACCATATGTGCCCGGCAAATCAATCGCGACCACCTGACGGCCCGCAGGCGTCGTGAAGCCGCCCTCTTTTCGCTCCACCGTGACGCCGGGATAATTGGCAACCTTCTGATGGCTTCCTGTCAACGCGTTGAAGAGCGCTGTCTTGCCGCAATTGGGATTGCCGGCAAGCGCTACACGAAGTTCGCGCGCCATCACTTCAGACACGTGATCCCCCTTGCGGATCGGCATCGGACGCTTTCGACACGCGCACCAGAATTGCATTAGCTTCGCGGCGGCGGATAGCAACGCTCGTGTCGTCGACCTTCACAGCGATAGGATCGCGGCCCCAAAAACCCTCGTGCAGAATTTCCACCTGAGCGCCTTCCACGAAACCGATTTCCAGTAGACGGCGTTCCAATTCATCATCGAACGCATCAGCATCGCCCGCGCTTCCTGCCGGATTTTGCCCAACCGAAACGACGGTGCCGCGCAACCCCTTCGCGCCGCGCCCCAGCGCCTGTACTTCGCTATCTGCCTGATGAACCTCAGTGGACATTGACGTTTCGCTTCATCCCGCCAGTGTTTCCGGCCTGTATTATGTGAAAATCGTGAAGATTTGCCCCAATTCGCCCCACTGTGAGCGAGCTATGGGAGCAGCGCGCCATCAAGTCAATACAGTGCTGATATGATTAGATTTGTTCTAATTTGAAGGTGATCAGCATGCCGGCGGCGGCAAAAGCTCTGCTGGCCGATAAAAAAGTACTTGATCCATATACGCTTTATGGCAGTAGAGGCGGGCCTCAGGCCCGCGCTCCCGGGGACGGCGGATCGAGGACAGCAGCCCCCTATTCAGCCGCTTCCTTCGGGGCCATTTCGGCCCATTTTTCGCCGGGCGCGGCGTCAACGCCCTCGAAGGAATAGCCGACGTGGCTCTCCCGCGGCAGCGGGATGAACGGCGTGTTGCCAGCCTCGTCCCGCACCACGCCCATGGGCTCTTCACCGCGTGCGATACGGTCGATCTGCTCCAGCAAGACCCGGCGATAGAGTACAACGCCGCGATCGGATTCGCCGAGCGTCTCCAGGCTACGGTCGGCAATGACGCCTTGCGTGAGCATGACCATCATGTCCTGACCATTGAGATTGTCGCGGTAGAACTTGCCGTTCTCGTCTTTGAATGGATTGTCGCCAACAGGCACGCCATGTTTTGGCGGCTGACCGGCCGGACGGGGCCGGGCGTTGTACCAATAGATGATGGTGTTGGTGTCATCCTGCGGCACGCGGATCTGCGCCTGCAGCACGCCATTGGGATAGGTCACAACCAGTGTGCCCGGCCAGATGACAGGATGACCGATGCGCCATTCCTCGGAATCCTCACTGTCGCCCTCCCACAACCGGCGCTTGACGATGCCGTGTTCGAACAAATCATAATCGACCTTGGCGTGATGACGCATCTGCATGGGCGGGCGGCCCTGCTTTTCCAGCACATAGTTTGTGTACATGAGATGCAGATATTCGACGTGATGCGGGTCCATATTGTTTTCGGCGATCTGCAGCCAGTTGCAAGGCATGGCTGAAATCGTCATGTCGCGATCAAAGCCCTCGCCAACAAGATATTCAAAACGCGGTAACAGCGGCGCGGGTTTCTTGCCAAGCCAGGCCCAGAGCAGGCCGCCGCATTCCTGCACCGGATAGCCCGAGATTTTCACGCGTTCCTTGAGTTTGCTGTCCGGACGCTCGGCCGGCGTTTCCACGCATTGTCCTTCAAGATCGAATTTCCAGCCGTGATAGGAACAGCGAATGTGCTTGTCCTCGATCATGCCGCAGGCCAGCGAGGCGCTGCGATGGGGACAGCGCTCCTGCACAAGGCCAAAAGCGCCTGAACGGGATTTGAAGAGCACGAGATCCTCTCCAAGAACGCGCACGCGCTTTGGTTCGTCGGTCAGCTCGGCCAATGCTGCAACCGGCTGCCAGAAATGGCGCATATAGCCACCCATGGGCGTGCCCGGTCCAACGCGGGTGAGCACGGCGTAACGGTCTGTCTCGGACATGATCTGCCTCCCGGGATGATGATTTGAGGAGATTAAATCACGAAGGAGGATGCGGGTCCAGAGGTCGGCTGGGCCTATGCCGGCGACGTCCAGCCCGGCAAACATACCGGCGTCAGGCGCCTCTACTCCTCAAAACGCTCCGCCCCGCCGCTGATTTTCTTCGGCGCGATGCTCGCATCGGGGGCGGCGATCGGGTTTCCCTGATCTCTGAATTTATTGACGATGGGATAACGCCGGTCACGGCCAAAATTGCGGCGAGTGACTTTGACGCCGGGGGCGGACTGGCGGCGCTTATATTCGGCGATGTAGAGCAGGCGCTCGATACGCTTGACCGTTTCTATGTCATGGCCACGCGCAACGATATCGCTGACGCGCATTTCTTCTTCCACGAGACATTCGAGAATATCGTCGAGCACTTCGTAGGGCGGCAAAGAATCCTGATCTTTCTGGTTTTCACGCAATTCGGCTGTGGGCGGTTTGACGATGATGTTTTCGGGGATGACTTCGCCACCGGGGCCGAGCGCGCCTTCCGGCTTCCAAGTGTTGCGCAGATGGCACAGGCGGAACACCTGCATCTTGTAAAGATCCTTGATCGGATTAAAGCCGCCGTTCATATCGCCATAGATGGTGCAATAACCGACGCTCATTTCCGATTTATTGCCCGTCGTCACCAGCATCGGGCCGAACTTGTTCGACACTGACATGAGCAATGTTCCGCGCGCGCGGCTTTGCAGATTTTCTTCGGTGATCCCGCGCGGCTGGCCTGCGAAGATTGGCGCGAGTACAGCTTCGAGCCCTTCCACAGCAGGCGCAATCGGCAAGGTATCATAGCGAACGCCGAGCGCATCGGCGCAGCCCTGGGCATCGCTCAGTGATTCATTCGAGGTGAAACGATAGGGCAGCATGATACAGTGAACGCGATCCGCACCCAGCGCATCGACCGCGAGCGCCGCGCAAAGTGCGGAATCCACGCCGCCAGAAAGGCCCATGACGACGCCGGGAAAGCCATTGTTATTCACATAATCGCGCAGGCCCGTCATGCAGGCCGTATAATCGGCTTCGTCGCCTTCGGGCACGATGGCCTTCGGACCTTCGGTGCAGACCCATGTATCCTCGAGCCGCTCCCAAACGGTGCGTGCGACATCCCGCGTAAAAGCCTGCATCTGGAATGCCAGCCCGCCACCGCGATGCAGACCGAATGAGCCACCGTCAAACACGAGTTCATCCTGACCGCCGACCTGATTGAGATAGATCATCGGCAGGCCACTCTCGGCGACACGCGAGACAGCAACGCCCGTGCGCACATCGTGCTTGCCGTGCCAATAAGGCGAGCCGTTGGGCACCAGCAGGATTTCCGCGCCGGTTTCCGCCAGGCATTCCACGACATCAACGCCCCATATGTCCTCGCACACGGGCACGCCGATGCGTACGCCACGAAACACCATAGGGCCGGGCAAAGGACCGGGCGCAAACACACGCTTTTCGTCAAAGACGCCGTAATTGGGCAGATCATGCTTGAAGCGCACAGCCTCGATGCGTCCGCCATTGAGCAGCGCCACGGCGTTAAAAACAACACCCTCTTCCGCCCAGGGAACGCCTGTCAGCACGGCCGGGCCGCCATCGGCAGTTTCGCGCGCCAGCTCTTCCAGAGCCGCGCGGCAGGCTTCCAGAAAGGCGGGCTTCAACACGAGATCTTCAGGCGGGTAACCGGCTATGAACAACTCGGAGAACATCACGAGATCGGCGCCCTGCCCTGCCGCCGTTGCGCGCGCTTTGCGAATGCGAGCTGCATTGCCGGCGATATCGCCGACAACGCAATCGATCTGCGCGAGGGAAATGACGAGGCGGCTGGCGGGTGTGTTCTGACTCATAAGCCGGATTTAGCCCGCCGCGCTGCCTAGCGCAATTCAGCTGGCGGAAGCCGCCGCCGGGCGCGCGCCGCAACGCATGGGAGCGCCCGTGAACATCAGGCCGTTGGCGCCTAAAAGTTCCAGTGCGCTGGCCGCCTTCTCATCGGCAGAATTGAATTTTTTCTCGGCACCCGGTGAGAGACGGCCTGCCCGTTCGCGCAACAGCAAGCCTTCGGCGAATAATCTGCCGCTTTCGGCGCGCATTTCACGCACTTGCCGGAGCGACGCATCGGTGACATCGGGCAAGCTCTTGCCGGGGTTGAAACGCTGCCAGGCTTCACGTTCGTTGCGCAGCACATCAGGCTTCGCAAGCAGATTATCTATGCGTTCATGGGTGGATTTGACGTGGGCAGCCGGGTCCATACGGCCCCCGCCGCAAGCAAAAGCGGGAGCGCTGGCTGCAAGCAATGATGCTGCGATGAGGATTTTGAAGCGCATACCCTGTCTCCGGTTGAGAACACTCGGAGACAGAAACCATTAAGGCGACATGCGCGCTGTGCGGCTGCACACGCAACACTATCCCTTCAAGCCCGCCCTCATTGCCTCAACCAGCGCCGGGAGGCCTTCCGCACGGGCGCAGCCACCGAACAAATAATAATCCGGCCGCTTGAGAAGGTATTCGCAGCCCAGAGCATTCATCAGGCCGGTGTAGCGGCCTTCAAGATCGACGCATACGCCCGCGGAGTCCCCGGTTGAGATTTCGACAAAATGGCCGCCGAGCGAAAAAAAGAATTCGAGGAGCTGGGCCGGCAAGGCATCCACCGCGCTAGCGCGGCGCGAAAGGATCATGAAACCGGGTCCTACAATATCGTCGAAAGCGCCTTCCCTGCCGTCCCTGCGCACAAGACCCTGCGGGAATACATCGCCGGCGCCCGGCGTGCCTGCAGGTGCTACAAAACCTTGCGAAAAACCTGGAACGCGAAATGCGATGAGCTGTTTTGCCGTGTTGCCCTTATCCTTTTCTGCCTGAAGAGCGCGCAATTGCGCATCGCGCGCCTTCACCTTTTCCGGATCGCGCTCGTTGACGTTAAGCCCTACTTTCATGCTCTCGATTGTCGTCGCGCGCGCATTGGGTTCGCGCTCCTGCACATAGGTATCGAGCAGTTTATCCGAAGCGATACCACGCAGAACAAAATCGAGCTTCCACGCAATATTCTGGGCATCGCGAATGCCGCTGCAAAGGCCCTGCGCGAGAAAGGGCGGCATCATATGAACCGCGTCGCCGGCAAGAAATATGCGGCCCATGCGCCATGTTGTGGCTATTTTCGACTGAAATTTATAGGAGGCGACGCGCACGAGATCATAGTCATCCGGCGTGCCGCCATCCGGCCTGTCCAACCGCTTCCAGACATTTGCCGGTTCCATGGCCTGTGCATGTGGTTCGCCAGGAAAAATCATGAAGGACCAGCGGCGATGATCGGGACCCATCTGCATGGTCATACCGGGCTGTTGCGGATCACAAAACTGGCGCAAAGGGGGACGATCAAGAATGCCGCGCTTTTGCCGGGCGTCGATCACAAGCCAATCCTGATCGAAACCGAGATCCTCAAGGCCGATGCCAAGCGCAGTGCGCACGAAGGAATTGCCGCCATCAGCAGCGATGACATATTGCGCCTCCAGCACGTGCGAAATGCCCTGTTCGTCTTCAGCTACTATACTTGCGGAGGATTCGTTCTGCGCGATTTCGGTGACGCGCCAACCCTGATGAACTTCTATGCCCGCGCATTTTTTTACTTCTACATCCAGCTCGCCTTCAAACGCCGGCTGATAGATGGACGTGAATTCCGGCCAGCCATGTGACGCGTAAGGTTCTATCTGATTGGACAACAGGACCTGTCCATCATGGGCCAATTCATAATGCGGCAGGAAATGGGTTGCGGGGGCAACGCGCTCTGAAATGCCGATCTCCTGAAACAGCCTGAGGATATCGTCATGAACGATACCGACACGCGGCAGATTATAGAGTGTACGATAGCGCTCGACGACAGCGACACGATGGCCGGCGCGGCCCAGCAGAATCGCCGCCATCATGCCTTTGGGGCCGTAGCCAACGACGATCACGTCATACATCCTGCACCCTCTCCGGTTTGCACGGCCTGCCTCTATGCCTTAATAGGCCCGGCAAGCAATGGGCAACAAGCAGGCATTTATGGATATCGAGATCGCGCGCGTCGAACGTCCCCTGGTGCGGCGGGGACATGGCCAGGTCATCGCCAAACGCATTCTCATTGATACCGATGACATGCGTTCGATTTCGCCATTTCTTCGCTTTTCGGAAGACTGGTTTGCCGCCCCCGGCGGATTTGAAACTCATCCCCATCGTGGCATGCAAACCGTCACCATTGTTCTGGAAGGCGCGCTGCACCACCGCGATCACACGGGGGCCGACGGCGTCTTGCGCGCGGGCGATGTGCAATGGATGACGGCAGGACGCGGCGTGCTGCATAGCGAAATGCCCTATGAAAACGAACTCGCGCATACGTTGCAACTCTGGCTGAACCTGCCTTCGAAGATGAAAATGATGCCCGCTCGCTATAAAGATCAACGCACGGATAGCGTGCCGGTGAGGCGCGAAAGCGGCGCAGAATTTCGGGTTTATGCAGGACATTCGGGCGATATCACTCAGCCTCACGGCAGCGACTGGCCGTTGTTGCTGCTTGATATAACGATTGAAGCTGGCACAGCGATCACGCATGAGATTCCCGCAGGCTGGCGCGGCTTTCTGTATTTTATTGAGGGCAGCGCGCAAGTGGGCGCGAATACAGTGAACGCAGAGGCACCGGATATGGCCTGGTTCGAACCTGCGGGCGAAACAGGTGGTGCGCCTGCGCGGCTTCACATACGCGCTGCGGAGAAAGTGCGTGTGCTGTTATTTGCAGGCCCGCCCATTGATGAAGCAGTCGCCGCCTATGGGCCATTTGTGATGAACACGCGGCAGGAAATACAGCGGGCATTTGCGGATTATCAGAATGGGGTGCTGACAGGGTGAAGCGTCGATTTTACTTATAATGGGCCGGAAAGACGTCAAGTTCTATCTAGCCTCATCCATTTGAAACTTAGTTTCAAATAGCAAATCGCTCATTTCACTCAAACAAGAACGCATCCATCGCCAGCAAGCCATAATCATAGCTCGCATGGATACGCTTGCCTTTCGCGCCTTGCCCGCCTGCGCCCATGGCGAAGGGAAGTGGCAAGAAATGCTCGTCGCGCGGATGGTTTTCTTTGGCATGCGGCGCCAGCGTGCGATAGTTTGCGATCGATTCAGTATCGCCTGCCGCAACTTTTTCAGCGACCCATTCAGTGAAATCGACAACCCAATCGAGCGCCTTCGCATCGACCTCGCTGCGGTGACGCGACAGCTCCCAGAGATTATGGGTGAGACTGCCTGAGCCGATGATCATCACGCCTTCATCACGCAGAGGCTCCAGCACGCGTCCAAGCTTGATGTGATGTTCCGGCCCTTCCTCGTGCTGCACAGAAAGCTGCACCACGGGAATATCGGCATCGGGGTACATGAGCTGCAGCGGCACCCAGCTACCGTGATCAAAACCCCGGTTCTGCACGAGGCCGGTTTTGTAACCGGCGTCGTGCACCATATGCGCGGCCTTCAGCGCCAGATCTGGCGAGCCGGGCGCAGGGTAAATTATTTCGTAAAGCGGTTTGGGAAAGCCGCCGAAATCATAGATCATCTCCGGCTTTTCATCTGATGTGAAGACCGGGACGTCCTCCTCGAAATGCGCTGTCGCCATGAGAATAGCCTTGGGGCGTGCCAATGTAGCTCCGAGCGTCTTCAGCCAGCGATGGGCAGGCGTATCCATGATCGCAGTCATCGGCGAGCCATGGGAGATAAAAAGGCTGGGCATTCTCACAGAATTTTGGTGCGCGGACATTCTGATCCCCTTTATGTCCTGCAGACATCATTGCAGCGCAGGCGCAGCTCAAGAGCCAACACGAATTCGTGACTCTGGAATAATTTAAATTAACGCCAGCCGCTCCGCCAGCGCGGTCAGCCAAATCATCGTGGCTACAACGAGCGTGCAGAACACCGCTGCAGAGCCCATATCCTTGACGATCTTGATCTGGGGATGACGCTCCGGTGTCACGTGATCACAAAGTTTTTCCGCGCAGGTATTTAGGAGCTCAACTGCCATGACAACCAGTATAGAACCGATCAACGCCACGCGCTGCCAGGCCCCTGCGCCGATAAGAAAAGCAAGAGGCACTGCGATTAGCAGGACGATAGCTTCCTGGCGCACGGCGCGTTCCGTACGCACGGCATGGTTCAATCCTGCGCACGTGTTTTTAAATGCGAATAACAGCGCTTCCAATCCGTCCCCCTCCAGCCCTGCTTATTCTGCAGCACGAGCCTGTGGCGCGGGCAGCGTTGCGCGCTCGGCCTTCAGCAATTCGGCAACCAGAAATGCAACTTCGATCGCCTGTTCTGCATTCAGGCGGGGATCGCAATGGGTGTGATAGCGGTCATGCAGGTCGCTATCGGCAATCATGCGCGCGCCGCCTGTGCATTCCGTCACGTTCTTGCCGGTCATTTCCAGATGGACGCCGCCCGCATAGGTGCCTTCGGCCTGATGCACGGCGAAGAAGGTGCGAATTTCGCTCATGATGCGCTCGAACGGACGCGTTTTGTAGCCGCCTGAGCCAGATGTGATCGTATTGCCATGCATGGGATCGCAGGACCAGACGACCGTGCGGCCTTCTTTCTTCACGGCGCGGATGAGCGCGGGGAGATAATCTACGATCTTGTCGGAACCAAAGCGGCAGATCAGCGTCAACCTTCCCGCCTCGTTTTCCGGATTGAGCAGATCAACGAGGCGCAGGAGATCGTCCGGCTTCAGCGAGGGTCCGCATTTCAGGCCAATGGGATTTTTGACACCCCGGCAATATTCCACATGGGCGTGATCGTGCTGGCGCGTGCGATCACCGATCCAGAGCATATGACCCGAGGTGGCATAGGGATCGCCCGTAGTGGAATCAATACGGGTGAGCGCCTGTTCATAACCCAGCAGCAGAGCTTCATGCGAGGTGAAGAACTCGGTCTGGCGCAATTCGGGATGGGATTTTGCGTCGAGCCCAATAGCTTTCATGAAGCCGAGTGTCTCGGTGATGCGATCAGCCACTTCCTGATAGCGGTGGGATTGCGGCGAATCCTTCACGAAACCGAGCATCCATTTATGCGCATTTTCAAGATTGGCGTAACCGCCAGTTGCGAAAGCCCGAAGCAGATTGAGCGTCGCGGCGGACTGGCGATAGGCGTCCATCAGTCGGCGCGGATCAGGTGTCCGCCCCTTCTCGCTGAATTCGATATCGTTGATGATATCGCCGCGATAGCTCGGCAACTCCACGCCGTTCTGCTTTTCCGTCGGCGAGGAGCGCGGCTTGGCGAACTGCCCGGCGACGCGACCGACTTTCACCACAGGCGAGGCGGCGGCGAAGGTCATCACCACAGCCATCTGCAGAAACACGCGGAAGAAATCGCGGATATTGTCGGCCGTATGTTCTGCAAAGCTTTCAGCGCAATCGCCGCCTTGCAACAGGAAGGAGTGACCTGCAGCCACCGCGGCCAGCGACTCCTTCAGCTTACGCGCTTCACCCGCAAACACGAGTGGCGGGAAGGTTGCGAGCTGACTTTCCGTTTGCTGGAGCTCGGCGAGATCAGAATAGATGGGAACCTGCTGGATAGGCTTTGCGCGCCAGCTCTCCGGACTCCAGCTCTTAGCCTGCATGTTCAGTATATCATCCGCCATTTTACCAACTCCGAAAGGGCGGAACAGGCTACTTACGCGCCCGGCCACCCCCAATTCCCATTTTGCGCTCTTATACACCAAGACATCTCGGCTGGGGAATAGGTGGGTTATGCTCCGACATGCGCCCTTCGGACTTCAATTGCGAATAGACCCCGGACAATCAATTTGCGCGGCGACATCGTAACCGGATCGCTCTCATTCCACACATTGTTTCAATTTTTGTGCGGACTTCGGGACATAATCGCCGACCTATTTCTCAATAATCTCTTTATACCGCTCGATAATATGTTTTGGCGTTTTGGCTGCCTCCCTGATGATCTCAAGCACTTCGTCGCCGGAAATCGGATCAACTGTGTAATTGATTTTTTTGGCTTCGCCGAGAAAAGCCTCGTCCTTAGCCATCTGCATAAATGCGGCCTTGAGCGCGTCCGCGCGGTCTTTCGGCATGCCGGTTGGGCCAGCGACGGGGAGCGCAGCGAAAAACGGCGTTTCGGCAAAGACCATAAACGCCCGGCTTTCGGGATCGCTCACCAATTCGCGCGCTGTAGGCACATTGGCCAGAGATGGCAAGCGGGTGCGGCGGCCCAGCTGCACAATCGGGGTCAGGCCGCCTGCTTCCCATTGCGCCTTCATGGCAGTGGCGAAAAAGCTCACGTCTGCAAATTGTGCATCCACCTCGCCACTCTGTTGCGCCAAGTTAATGTTTTGCGCACCCGGATATCCGCGCACAATCTCATAATTCAGGCCCAGAATCTCCCGGCTGATCAGCGCCAGCATCAGGTTGGTGGAGCCGGACTGATTGGCTCCGACCTTAAGCTTGCTTCCAGGCTTGCGCAGGTCTTCCACCGATTTCACGGGGTGAGAGGCATTTACGGCCAGAATGAAGGCGTCAGTTGAATAGGCCGAAATCGAACCGATCCACGTCATCGTCAGCGGATCGAAACGGACATTCTTGTCGCCGGTCAGCGCAAACAGAGCGAGGCCACGCTGCAAAACGCCGATCTGCAAGCCATCGTTACCCACGCCCTGACCGAATCGATTGGCAAGACCCAGCCCGCCCGCACTCGCCTGATTTTGCACCACGATCTGTGGATTGCCGGGAATGTGATTGCCCATGTGCCGGCCAACCAGCCGCGCACCAAGGTCATAATATCCACCCGGGGAAAACGGCACGATGAGGTTGATGGTCTTGCCGCGATAGAATTCTGCAGGGCTTTGCGCGCGGGCGCTTTCAAGGCCCGAAAACGCGCAAGTGAGGAGCGCCACGGCACACCCTGCACCTCGTGCTGGCCTAAGACGTAGAACTCCCATGCACCCCTCCTATTTTCAGCACAATGCACGGCGAGGGCGTAGCTGAAAAGAAGACATTTGAGGTTTACGGCAATTCCCTAACCAATTTCGAGCCAGGTTATGATGTCAAGCTTTAGCTACATTTCACCTTAACCGAATCAGAGCATGGGCTTGCGGGCATTGACCGGGGCTTCAAACTATGTTAGTGAACATTCACTTCGAAATACAGCCGCCGAAAAAGGCGAGGAGGAAGCCATGTTTTCAAGCTTGATGACATCCCGTCGTTTTGCGCCGCTGTTCTGGACGCAATTCTTCTCTGCCTTCAACGACAATTTCGTCCGCAACATGCTGGCCATGTTGATCCTGTTCAAACTGGGAGAGGGCCAAGGCGCGCTGGTGACCCTGGCAGTGGCGCTGTTCATCCTGCCATCAATTTTCCTGTCGGCGCTGGGCGGGCAAATAGCTGATTCCAGCGACAAGGCGCTGATCGCCCGGCGGCTGAAATTCGCGGAAATCTTCGTGCAAATGATCGCAGCGGCCGGTTTTGTCTTCTCCTCCCTCATCCTGCTCTATGCGGCGCTGATCGGCCTTGGCGTAATCGCAGCCCTGTTCGGGCCGATCAAATACGGCATCCTGCCCGACCACCTGGAGACGCGCGAACTGACGGCCGGCAACGCACTCGTAGAAGGCGCAACATTTCTCGCCATTCTACTGGGCCTGGTCGCTGGCGGTTATGCGGCAACACACGATTCAAATTCGATTTTCATTGTGCTACAGTTGATGGTGGTAGCGTTGGCCTGTTGGGGCTGCAGCCGCCTCATTCCGGCCACAGGCATCGGCGCGCCAGGCCTCAAGGTTGAACGCAACGTCATCGCCTCCTCCGTCAAGCTGGTTCGCGAGCTCTATACGGATGGCAGGACGTGGACTGGCGGCCTTGCCGTCAGCTGGTTCTGGATGACTGGCGCTGTCGCGCTGTCACTCATTCCAATCATCATCAAGAACCGTATCGGCGGTGGCATCGATGTGGAAACGGCGATCTCTGCACTTTTCGCCATCGGCATTGCCTTTGGTTCGCTGGTGGCGGCGGTGATTTCACATGGCCGTATTCTTCTGCTGCCCGTGCCGGTCTCAGCCATCATCATGGCGGGCTTTCTCGTGGATCTCGGCCTTGCGACCATCGGTATGCCGAAAGCCGCCAGCGAACTCAGCCTCGGGCAGTTCTTCGGGAGCGTAAGCGGCATGCGTATTATTACCGATGTGATTGGCCTTTCGGCTGCCGGCGGCATGTTTGTCGTGCCAGCCTTTGCCGCTGTGCAATCCTGGGCAGGCGAAGACCGGCGCGCACGCGTTATTGCAGCTGTCAACATTGTTACGTCGCTGTTCATCGTTGGCGGTTCGCTTGTTGCGGCTCTGCTCCAACTGGCTTCGCTTTCCGAACCCGTGTTGCTGATCGGCCTTGGCGTGTTGAACCTTGGGGCCGCCGTATGGTTCTTCCGTCACCTGCCCGGCAGTCTTTTTGCCGACTTTCTCAACATGCTGTTCCGCCTAATGTTCCGGCTGGAAGTCAAAGGCATAGAGAATCTGCAGAAGGCAGGAGACAAATGCGTGATCGCGCTCAATCACGTTTCCTTTCTAGATGCGCCTGTCATTCTCTCGATCCTCGAGAAGAAACCCGTCTTCGCCATCGACTGGCAAATTGCCAAGGCGTGGTGGGTAAAGCCTTTCCTTGGCATTGCGCGCTGCTATCCCATGGACCCGACCAAACCGCTTTCGACGCGTGGCCTCATCAAGGAGGTTCGCGAAGGCCAGCATCTGGTCATCTTCCCCGAGGGCCGCCTGACGGTGACCGGCGGCTTGATGAAAGTCTACGACGGCGCCGCGATGATCGCAGACAAATCCGATGCAGTGATTGTTCCGGTGCGGCTGGAAGGGCTGGAGCGCACATTCTTCTCGCGCCTCAAAGGCGGCATGGTGCGCCGCGCGTTTTTCCCCAAAGTGCGCGTGACATTTCTCGAGCCGCGCAAGCTGGACCTCGATCCGGCGCTTCTCGGACGCAAGCGCAGACAGGCCGCCGGCGCAGCACTTTATGACACGATGGCCGATCTCATCATGCGCACAACAAATACAGATCTGACACTGTTTGACGCGCTTTCCAAATCAATAAGAGATTCAGGCTCTGGCAAGACGATCGTAGAAGATCCATTGTCCGGCGGGCTTTCTGGTAGGAAGGTTTTGATCGGCGCGCGCGTTCTTGGCGCAAAGATTGCTGAAGGCACAAGGACGGGCGAATGTGTCGGCCTGATGTTGCCCAACGCCACAGGCGCAGTAGTGACCTTCTTCGCAGTACAAAGTGCAGGCCGTGTCGCAGCCATGCTGAACTATACAGCTGGCGCATCGAACCTTCGAGCAGCCTGCACGGCAGCCGCCATTAGGAAGGTCTACACGTCACGAGCCTTTGTCGTGAAAGCCAAGCTCGAAGCTATCGTGCAGGAGATGTCAAAACAGCTGGAGATCATCTATCTCGAAGACCTGCGCACGACGATATCCAAAGCCGACAAATTGCGCGGCCTGTTACTTCATGGGCGCGCGATTGAAAAGCGTTCGCCTGCCGATCCTGCGGTAGTTCTTTTCACATCAGGCTCTGAAGGCGTGCCGAAAGGTGTGGTGTTGTCGCATCAAAACTTCAACTCAAATATTGGACAGATCAATGCGCGTTTCGACATCACGCCGCTGGATATTGTGTTCAACGTATTGCCGGTGTTCCATTCCTTCGGACTGACCGGAGGTATGTTGCTGCCCATGCTATCAGGCATGAAATGTTATCTCTATCCGTCGCCCCTGCACTATCGTCAGATTCCCGAACTGATCTATGGCACTAATGCCACCGTGATGTTTGGCACCGACACATTCCTCAATGGTTACGCGCGCACGGCCAATGCCTATGATTTCCGTTCGCTGCGCTACATAGTTGCTGGCGCGGAGCCTGTAAAAGAAACCACACGCAAAACCTATATGGAAAAATTCGGATTGCGCGTGCTGGAAGGTTACGGCGTCACAGAAACAGCCCCTGTGCTGGCGGTCAATACACCAATGTTTAACCGTATCGGCACAGTTGGCCGTCTGCTGCCGCATATCGAACCGCAACTTGAACCTGTGCCCGGCATTGAAGATGGCGGACGGCTTCTGGTGCGCGGCCCCAATGTGATGATGGGATATTATCGCTTCGAAAACCCT
Source organism: Beijerinckiaceae bacterium (assembly GCA_947474545.1). Lineage (GTDB taxonomy): Bacteria > Pseudomonadota > Alphaproteobacteria > Rhizobiales > Beijerinckiaceae > Terripilifer. The sequence goes on from CANJJI010000042.1 coordinate 18,721, forward strand.
GGCGTCCTCGAAGCGACGCCCGGCGGCTGGCACGATACCGGCGATATCGTATCGATCGACACGGAGGGATTTGTGCGCATCAAGGGTCGCGCCAAGCGCTTTGCGAAGATCGCAGGCGAAATGGTGTCGCTGGCCGCTGTCGAGCAGATGACCATTCCCATGTGGCCTGATCATCCGCCGGCTGTCGTATCTGTACCGGACGAGCGTAAGGGCGAGCGGCTCATCATGGTGACGACAAAACCGGACGCCACACGCAATGAAGTGCAGGCTTTCATGAAAGCTCAAGGCGCAACAGAATTGATGATGCCGTCCGAAATCATGATTGTGCCCGCGTTGCCGTTGCTCGGCTCCGGCAAGCTTGATTATGTCGAACTCAACCGGCTGGTGCGTGAACGCACCTCTGCATCAGCAAAGGCCGTCGCATGAACGAGATCATTCTCAAGAAGCGCAGCCGGCACGGACAAGGAACGCGCGAACGCATCTTTCGCGAAGCGCTTCACCTCTTTGCCAAAAAGGGATTTGAAGCAACATCTATCAAGGATATAGCGACCGCGGTCGGCGTCGCCGATGCGGCGCTTTATCGGCATTTTTCCTCGAAAGACGACATCGCTTCTGCCATTTTCACTTTCCACTACGCTAATCTTGCGCGCTCTATTGCTGCGTTGACAGCACCTTCGGAAAATTTCAACGTCGCCTTGCGGCAATTGGTGGCATTACTATGCGAATTGTTCGATGACGCGCCCGATGTATTCGCCTTTATTCTACTCAACCAGCATGATCATCTGCGCTTTGTGGGCGAGGAAGACAATGTGGTCAGCGCGCTTGTCGGCATCATGCAACGGGCGATCGAAAGCGGGGAAATCGGCATAGACAACGCCAATCTCGCTGCGTCCCTCGCACTGGGCGCTGCTATCCAGCCTGCCGTCTTCTGTCTCTACGGCCGCTTGCCAGGACCGCTTGGCCAATATCGCGAAACGATAGAGGCGTCCATTGCGCGGGCGCTGAATCTGCACGGCGCGGGATAGCGAATAAGGCATTGTCCCGCTCGTGCGGCTTGAATTTATACGCCGCCGCCGCCACTATAACATCATACAAATCTCGGGAGCATTCATGCGCACGGAAACCGGCAAAGCTGTAAAACTGTCTGACTATCGCGCGCCAGATTATCTGGTCGAACAGGTTGATCTCGATTTCAAGCTGGATTCAACGCAAACGCAGGTGACAGCGCGATTGCGGGTAGTTCCGAACAAATCTGGACGCGCGGGCGCAGCCCTGCAGTTTGATGGCGACGATCTCAATGTGGTCGGCGTCGAAATGGATGGAAAACCTCTTGATGCTTCATCCGCGAGCATGACGCCAGATGGATTGACCATTTTCTCGCCGCCGCAACATACGTTCACGCTTACAACACGTACAATTGTTAATCCCACCGCCAATACGCAATTGTCAGGGCTATATCGCTCGGGCAGTGCCTATTGCACGCAATGTGAGGCGGAAGGCTTCAGGCGCATCACCTATTTTCCCGACAGGCCGGACGTGTTGAGCGTTTACACCACACGTATCGAGGCGGATCGCAATGAGGCTGAAGTGCTGCTCAGCAATGGCAATCCGCTCGCACAAGGCGATCTCGGCGATAACAGACATTTTGCCATCTGGCATGATCCCCACCCCAAGCCGTCCTATCTCTTCGCGCTTGTTGGCGGCAATCTTGGCATGATCGGCGATCATTTCACCACCAAATCTGGCCGCGCCGTCAAACTCGGCATCTATGTCGAGCACGGGAAGGAAGAGCGCGCGCATTATGCGATGGATGCGCTCAAACGTTCGATGAAATGGGATGAAGATGTGTTTGGCCGAGAATACGACCTTGATGTCTTTAATATCGTTGCTGTATCAGATTTTAATATGGGCGCGATGGAGAACAAGGGGCTCAATATTTTCAATGACAAATACGTGCTGGCGTCGCCGGAGACCGCAACGGATGGAGATTTCGCCGGCATCGAAACTGTGATCGCCCATGAGTATTTTCATAACTGGACGGGCAATCGCATCACCTGCCGCGACTGGTTTCAACTATGCCTGAAAGAAGGACTGACGGTCTACAGGGATGAAGAGTTTTCTGCCGACCAGCGCTCACGGCCTGTCAAGCGCATTCAGGATGTGCGCGGCCTTCGCGCAGCTCAGTTTGCTGAAGATGCTGGCCCGCTGGCCCATAACGTCAGGCCCGAAGTCTATCACGAGATCAACAATTTCTATACGGCGACAGTTTATCAAAAGGGTGCCGAAGTCATCCGGACGCTCAAAAACTACATTGGTGAAGACGCGTTCCGCCGCGGCATGGATCTCTACTTCGAACGCTATGACGGAACGGCTTCGATCGTTGAAGATTTTATTGCCTGCTTTGCCGAGAGCTCAGGGCGTGACCTCACCACCTTCATGCGCTGGTACACACAGGCAGGCACACCAGAGATCGCAATCCACAGCACATATGATGCGTCACAAAAGACATTGAGACTGACTTTCACCCAATCGATCCCGCCTACGCCCGGGCAAGACATCAAGCTGCCACTTGTGTTGCCAGTCAAGCTGGGCCTCGTCTCTCACGATGGCCGGGAATTTGCGCTGGCGACACCGGGGGCAAATGAAGCTGGGGGCGCAGCAGATTCCGAAATCAAGGCTTCGACATTTATTCTGGACGCTCCAAGCCGGACTATCGAATTCAGAAACATTTCTTCGCGGCCGGCCGTTTCGGCGCTGCGTGAGTTCTCTGCGCCAGCGCGCATAGAAATGCAGGTTCCAGATGAAGATTATCTAGCACTTGCAGCACATGACACGGACATGTTCAATCGCTGGCAGGCGCTGCAAACCTATGCGACAAAATTACTGATCGCCGGAACAGACGCCATCCGGCGTAACCAGACGCTTTCACATAGCCAAGGCTTCCGCGGCGCCATTGGCAATCTAATGGGGCGCTGGCAAAGCGATGCAGATTTCACGGCTCAAGCCATTTCATTGCCCGGTGATGGCGACATCGCTCGCGAAATCGGCGCGGATGTCGATCCTGACGCTATTTTCAAATCGGGTTGTTTTTTGCGCGAAGATATAGCCCGGACGCATATGGATTTATTCAAAAGCGCTTACGAATCTGTTTCCCAGCCTATGGGCTGGGCTGCAGATTCGGTCAGCGCCGGGCGCAGATCGATGCGCGGCACAACTCTGAGCTATCTCGCCCGCGCTGACAAATCCCTCGGTGCTTCTTTGGCGCTGAAGCAATTTCGAGACGCTGGCAACATGACCGACCGCATGTCCGCCATCTCAGTCCTGTGTTCACTTGATTGTGCCGAAAGGGAAACCGCGCTTAATGAATTCTACGAACTTTATCGCAACGACCATCTGATCATGGATAAATGGTTCGCGTTGCAAGCGATGATACCGGAGGCAGGAACACACGCGCGCGTTCGCCGCCTGATGAAACATGAATTGTTCTCTATATCGAACCCCAATCGCTTCCGGTCTCTCGTGGCGACGTTCGCAAGTGGCAATCCAACCCAATTTAACGCCGCCAGCGGCGAGGGCTATCAGTTCATTGCGGATATGGTCCTGGAGATGGATGCGCTGAACCCTCAATTGGCGGCACGCCTCCTGGTCGCCTTCCGTAGCTGGAAGACATTGGAGTCCGGGCGCAAGGCTCTTGCGGAGCAGGCTCTCAAGCGCGTTGCAGATAAAGGCAACCTCTCCTCCGATGTACGCGATATAGTATCGCGCTCCCTCGCCTGAAAGACTCGCAACAGGCGAACATTCCAAGGCGATACACGCCTGAATCGAAAAATGCGATTCAGGCCGTATTTTTTTGAGTCAACGATTCGTTAACCTCTGGACAAATCAGCTCTCAAAGATTCAATTGGGAGTGATTCGCATAGATGCGGCACATCGATGCGAGTTAGATCAAGGGGGCCAGACCATGGCGCGTGCAAACGTGGCCGGTGCTTCCGCACACGCGGAGGCAGATAAGAGAACTGCGTCTGCAATCGGCTGGAGTCGCAGCCTGACCGGCGGCAGTCTGGCGTCTTTCGCGCATTTCGGCGTCCCCGCGATGGTCGGAATATTCAGCGCCACCCTGGGGCTGATTGCCTTTCTGTTAGCCCTTGAGGATCGCAAGGACACGATAACCGAAGTAATGGCCGAAATCGAGATGGTGGCGCTCACCGTTTCTACAGTTGTCGATTCCGGCGCTTCAACCTTTGTTCCGGGTCAAAGCCAGCTATTTGAAAAAGATCTGCCTGGCCGCGTCATCGCGCGCGGTCGCGTCGTGATTGTTACCGACAGGAATGGCAGGATTGCCGGAACGTTGCCGCAGCAATCGGCGAACCATTCAACGCTAACAGAGATATTGGGGCATGTTCAGCTTCTGACCACTTTTGCCGAAAAGGCCGGCGCACAGCGCTTTACCATGCCAGATGGCCGCGAAGCCATCGCTGCCGTACGGAATCTGAAAGAACCGTTCGGGCAAGTCGCTGTCTACCAGACTCTGGATGCCGTGCTCGCCGACTGGCGTGCGCAAGCGACACGCGCGGGCTTGATGATCGCTTGCGCCATTATTCTGATGTGCATCATCGCCAGCGCCTATATCTGGCAGGCCGGGCGGGCCCATGCAGCGGCTCATCAACGGGACCGGATTAGCCACCGCATGGACATTGCGTTGAGCCACGGACGATGCGGACTTTGGGAATGGGACATTGCGCGCGGCCGTATATTCTTTTCGCAATCCATGTATGAAATGCTGGGCATGGAAGTGCGGGCCGAGGCCCTTTCGATCGGCGACGTGAATGGATTGCTTCACCCGCAGGACGGCGATCTCAATCTCATGGCCGCGATGCTTCTTGCAAATGAACTGGATGTCGTCGATCATCTTTTTCGAATTCGTGGCCCGAATGGAGGTTGGCTCTGGATCCATGCACGCGCTGAACTCGACACGGTTCGCGGAAATGGAAGCGCCTATCTGATCGGCATTGCCCTTGATATTTCAAAACAGAAGCAGCTGGAAGAACAAACGAAAACTGCAGACGCAAGACTTTCTGCCGCTATCGACACGATATCGGAGGCTTTCGTCTTGTGGAACAGCGACAATAGACTTATCATCTGCAACGATAAATTTCTGAACTTTCTTTCCTTGCCCGAGAATGACGATTACACAGGCCTGCACTTTGATGAAATCATGTCTCGCGCAGTGCTTCCTGTGGTCGGTGAGGGCATAGATCTGCGGGAACAACCCCAAAGCGGCGCCCGTACATATGAAGCGCATGTGTCCGGCAATCGTTGGTTCCAGATCAACGAACGCAGAACTGCCGATGGCGGCTATGTCTCGGTTGGCGCCGATATCACCAAACTGAAACGGCACGAGGAGAAGCTGGTTGATTCCGAACGCAAGCTTATTGCAACGGTTTCAGACCTGCGGCGCTCACGTCAGACGCTAGAAATTCAGGCGCGGCAACTGACCGAACTTGCAGAGCGCTATTATGAACAAAAAGCGGAGGCAGAACTGGCAAGTTCCGCCAAATCGGCATTTCTGGGCAATATGAGTCATGAATTACGAACGCCGCTGAACGCGATCATCGGCTTTTCGCAGGTGATGGAGCAGGAAACGTTTGGAGCGCTGGGCTCCAAGAAATATCTCGATTATACGACACATATTCGCGAATCCGGTCAACACCTTCTTGGAATTATTGGCGACGTTCTGGAAATGTCGACGCTTGAAGCGGGCAATGTCGACCTTATCCGTACACAATTTGATCTTGACGAGGTCATCCAGAGGTCAATGCAGGACATAGAGCCGTATGTGGTCGAGAAGCTTATTGAGGTGACAATCGAACCCCACGTGCCTGTCAACGTCAGCGCAGACAAAGACGCGATTGAAAAAGTGCTGATCAAGCTTTTGAGGAATGCTGTGAAATTCACGCCAGAACGGGGATCCATTGTCCTTCGCGTGGCGGTCAGCGGAGGAGATGTCGATATTTTCATTGCAGATAGCGGGCCAGGGATACAGCCCGAACATCTAGAGCGTCTTGGAAAGCCGTTCGAACAGATAAACTCCCCCCTGCAAAATGGTTTGAAAGGGTCTGGCCTTGGTCTTGCCATTGCCCGCTCGATCGCGGAATTACATGGCGGCTCGTTGCAGATTGAATCGGAACTCGGTATTGGAACGACAATATGTGTCTCTCTTCCCGCGCGCGCGGGCAAAGTGGAATCAGATCATTCAGAATCCAGCCCAATTGAGCAGAACAATCACGCTGCGGCTTAATGCGACTATCGATTGACAGGCGTCAATCTGGCTCTTGATATTCGAGAATTTCGAGAAATATTTTCCGAACCTGGCGGCGCAAGCCTTCCAGTTCGCCAACCACATGTCGGAAATCGGGAAGGTTCATCGCCGCCGCGATACGCCGTAAGACGCCGCTGGCCGCTTTTTCCGGTGTGAACGCTTCGTGTGTCGTCAGGCGGACAATTTGTGTGAAGGAAGCAAAAGTGCGATATGCAATTGCAAGGACTTCGGCCTGCGCCAGGCTGAGATGATCTTCACGGGCCATAATATTGAAAATATTGGCCGGATCATTGGCGGCGCAGGCCAGCATTTCCACCGCATAGTTGCGGTGCGCCAGGATAAAATACTGGATCAGAAATTCCAGATCGAGAATACCGCCCGCAGCCAATTTTAAATCCCAGACATTCTCTTCACCTTTTTCCTGCGCTATAAGCCGGCGCATGTGCAAGACCTCGCGCGCCAAGTTTTCTTGTGGACGTGCGCAAATGATGAAGCTTTCGATCAATCGGCGCGCCTGCATACCAAACTGCTTGTCTCCTGCAATGAAGCGAGCACGCGTGAGCGCCATATGCTCCCATGTTTCAGCTTGCGTGCGCTGATAATCGCGAAAACTCGCAAGGCTGGTCGCAACGGGCCCCTGTTTGCCCGACGGACGAAGGCGCATGTCAACTTCGTAAAGTGCGCCGCGCCGTGTGGAGACAGTCAGCGCCGAAATCAAGCGTTGAGCGATACGTGCATAATATTGCGCTGCATGAAGCGGTTTGCGGCCTTGTGAGTCAGGCTGTCGCTCGTCGTAATCGTAGAGCAGGATGAGATCGAGATCGGATGATGCCGTCATCTCGCGCGAGCCGAGTTTTCCCATGCCGAAGACAGCGCACACGCCCCCCGCAATCACGCCATGATCCGCTTCAAAATCACGTTGTACCATTTTCAGGCACGCCTGAATGATCGCCGCCGCCAGATCAGAATAGGCATGACCGGCCAATGATGCGTCGATTATACCGGACAGAAGCCTTACACCGATCAGAAAGGATTCCTCCTGATAAATATCCCTGACTGCATCCAGTAGCTCTTCCGCTGGCGGGTTAGAGGCGATGAGCATCTTCATGCGCCCCGCCGCAGCACCTTTCATCGTAGCTTTCCAGACAGCCGGATCAATGGCCGCATCAAGGACATGCGGGCGTCTTGCTATAGTGTCTGCCAGACGCGGGGCGCCACCAAGTATGTCGGCAAACAACTCACGCATGGCTGGATTTGAATTTAAAATCGAAAACAGTTCGATGGCCGCAGGCATACGAGTCAAAGCCATATCAAAGGCTGTCATCGCAGAATCGGGATCGCCGCTGCCAGCAAACGCTTCAATCAGCGACGGCACAAGTTCGGTCAACACTTCGCGCGCGCGCGCACTCTGTATGGCCGGGCGGCGGCCGAAGTGCCAGCCGCGCAAAGTTTCTATCGCTCTGGATGGGTCAGTAAATCCCATTTTGCGGAGGGTTTCTACAGTCTCCGGATCATCGTCCGTGCCAGTGAAAACGAGACTGCCGCTTGAGGTATCAAGAGCCGCTGCATGCTCAAACAGACGGGAATAGTGCCGCTCAACAGCCTTGAGTGTTTTAGTCAGAGCTTTGGAAAATGTTGCGGCTCCACTGTAACCGCAGAAGCGCGCAAAGCGCTCCAGAGCTTCAGGATCGACCGGAAGCCTCTGCGTTTGCTCGTCATTCTGCATTTGCAAGCGATGTTCGATGGCGCGTAGAAACCGGTAACTGGCGGACATATCCTTGAGGGCATCTTCGCCGATCCATTCGTCGCGGCACAATTCCTTGAGCATATCGAGTGTGCGGGCGCCACGCAGATTGGGCCGGCGGCCGCCAAAAACCAATTGCTGAGTCTGCACGAAGAATTCGACTTCGCGAATTCCGCCCCGCCCCAATTTTACATCATGCCCGGCAACTGCGATTTGCGAATGTCCGCGAACCGCATGAATTTGCCTTTTCATTGCATGGATATCGGCGATGGCCGCATAATCAAAATAGCGCCGCCAGATGAAAGGCGTGAGATCTTTGATGAAACGCTCGCCCAGCGCCAGTTCGCCTGCTACCGGACGCGCCTTTATGAACGCCGCCCGCTCCCAGTTCTGGCCTAGATATTCGTAATAATCATGCGCAGCCGGCAAAGAAACAGCCACCGAAGTCGATCCTGGGTCTGGCCGGAGCCGCAGGTCGACCCGCAGAACATAACCATCGCCTGTGCGCTCCTGAAGAATTTTCACGAGCGCGCGCGTGATGCGCACGAACAGAGCTGCTGGCTCTGCGCCTGCCCCCAACACGGGCGAATTGGGATCGTAGAGAACCACCAGATCGACATCGCTTGAATAATTCAATTCGCGCGCGCCGTGCTTTCCCAAGGCGAGGATCACAAGTCCGGATTGCTTTTCGGGGTCTTCGATGCTGGTAATTGCAATGCGCCCTTGCGATGCGGCCTGACGCAACAGGAATGCAAGCGCAGAGGATACGGCCCGATCGGCCATCGCGGAAATCGCCTGTGTGACTTCGACTACATCCCAAACCCCGCCGATATCAGTCAGAGCTATCAGTAAATGAGCGCGGCGCTTCATCCGCCGCAAGACCTCCATTGCATCAGATTCAGATTGCGAAGCAGCGCAAGCGCTGGCGGATTGCGAGAAAATGTCCTGCAAGGCCCGTTCGGGTGGCTGGCCGAACAAATCCAGAGCTTCCTGCGGCGCCTGCCGGATCAGCGACATCAGATACGGCGAATGTTCAGCGACAGTAGCCAGGAAATTCACGGCCACTTCCGTCAATTGGTGCGAACAGCCTTGTACGATCTCAGTCAGGGGCTCGCTGTTGACGCGGTGTTTGATTGGCCGGATAGCCGGTTTCAAACGCTCAGCCAGAGCGCCGGACGGGGTGCTGGCTCCTGGTAGCTTCATGTGTCCGGCCAAGCTTTTGGTTCAGATACCTTGACGGGCAACAAAAACAGGACGCGCAGTCCGGGATTGTTGTCTTCCAGTTTCAGTTCACCACCATGCAACCGCGCGACGGCGGATGCAAGCGACAACCCAAGGCCTGATCCATTTTGGGTGCGGGAGGTTTCCAGGCGAACAAACCGTTCGATCACGCGCTGCCGGTCGCCTGCGGGAATGCCTATGCCGTGATCACTGACGATAATTTCCGCATTTGAGCCGTTGATACGTGTTTCGATTTTTATATCGTAATCCTGCGCATTTTGATTTTGCAGGTGCGGGTCTTTGCTGGCGCCGTCAACCGACCGGTTTGTTGTCACGCCGTATTTGATCGCGTTGTCGAGAAGATTGGCAATCGTCTGTCCCAACAATTCGCGATTGCCATGGACAATGATTTTCTGTGACGCATCCACGATGAGCCGCAAGCCTGCTTCATCAACGCTGGGTTCATAGAGTTCGCCGACATCCTGCGTTACCTGCGATATATCAAAATCACCCATGCCTTCGCGGGCTGCGCCCGCTTCCGCGCGCGCAATGAGCAGCAGAGAATTGAAGATGCGAATGAGTTGATCGGATTCTTCAATCACTTGCTCGAGCGTGGCGCGATAGGCTTCGGGCGTTTTTTCACCCCGCAGCGCTTCTTCTGCCTTGCCGCGCAGGCGCGTGAGTGGTGTGCGCAGATCATGGGCAATATTGTCAGAGACCTGTTTCATGCCGCTCATCAGTGCGGCTATGCGTTCAAGCATCTGGTTGAGATTCTCAGCAAGCCGGTCAAGTTCGTCATTGGAGCCGGCAACCGGCAATCGTTCGTTGAGATTACCCTGCATGATGGTTAACGCGGACGCATTCATAGCGTCGACGCGACGCAATACGCGGCGCGCAACAAACAGCCCCCCCAATGTGCCTATGGCAATCAACCAAAGCAGGGAGATCGTCAACGCCCGCCCCATGATTGTGTCCAGCGTTTCGCGCTCTTCAAGATCGCGCCCGACCAAAAGGCGAAACCCGCCCGGCAGTTGAAACACGCGCGCGAGAGATTGCCGGTCCATGGTCTGGCTGTCGGGCCGCTGATAGGCGGTTTCGATCAATCCTTCCTTTTCCAGCGTTCCTGCAGGGAGTTCCGCGACATTGCCGGTGATCTGAAGACCTTGAAAATTGGTGAGAAGATAGAGCGAGGCCCCCGGCCTTCGCGTGCGTGAATCGATTACGTTCACCAGCCTGCGAATCCCGCCCTGCGCATATTGTTCAGCAAGGCCGTTGATTTCTGCTGCTATGGCGATGGTCGTCTGTTCATCAATGAGGCGGCGAATGCTCCATGTCATCCAGGCCATGACGATGCTCGAGCTGATCGCGAAGAGGATCAGAAAAACAATAGACAGTTTAAAAACCGTCGTGCGGAAGAGTTTAACGAGCGCCGTCACGGATCATGTATCCTGCGCCTCTGACCGTATGCAACAAGGGAGTGTCGTAGTCCTTGTCTATTTTCGAACGCAGCCTGGATATATGCACGTCGATCACATTGGTCTGCGGATCGAAATGATAGTCCCAGACATTTTCCAGTAGCATGGTACGCGTCACAACCTGCCCGACATGTTGCATAAGATATTCCAGCAGGCGGTATTCACGCGGTTGCAATATAATTTCATTGCCCTCGCGTGTCAGTTTATGGCCGAGCCTGTCGAGTTCGAGCGAGCCAACACGCAAAACCGTGTTTTCGCCATTGGCGGCGCCTTTGTTTCGCCGCGCGAGCACTTCCACGCGCGCCAGCAATTCAGAGAAGGCGTAGGGCTTGGTGAGATAATCGTCGCCGCCAGCGCGCAGACCCTTTACACGGTCATCAACCTGCCCCAGCGCGGAGAGGATCAAGACAGGCGTCTGCAGGCCCTGTTCACGCAGCGCGCCGATCATCGTCAACCCGTCCATCTTGGGCAGCATGCGGTCGACAATCAAAATATCATAGGCGCCATCGCGCGCGAGCGCGTAGCCTTCCAGCCCATCGGGCGCGCGGTCGGCCACGTGGCCGGCTTCCCGCAGGGCCTTGGCGAGAAAACCTGCTGCTTCGTCATCATCTTCAACAATCAATATGCGCATGGATGACATATATCATATCTCCAGAAAAAAACGGCAGACCAGGCGGGGCCAGTCTGCCGCTCGCGCTGACCGGGACGGGGGCTTTGTCCGGGGACAGCGTCACGCTGAAGGGGGCTATTCAGCGTTCAGGACGGGCGTGTCACCAGCGCCACGAAGCGCGTGCCTTCACCCGATTTGATGCGCAGCATCACAGCCTTGCTGCCACTGCGGCGCGCTTCGGCGATTGCGTTGCTGACGTCCGCTGCGGTCGTAACCTTCTTGCCGCCAGCTTCGAGTATGATGTCCCCCGAGCGGATGCCCTGGCGGGCCGCCGTACCATTAGGCTCGATCTCGGCCACCACAACCCCTTCCTTGCCGCCACCGGCGACAGAGGCAGCAGGCGCCAAGGTCATGCCATAGCGTTCGCCTCGGCTCTCATCCTGTGGCGCGGGCGTATTGCGGCCATGCTCGCGCAGCGACGCCTGCCGTTCATTGGGCTGAGAGGCGAGCGTCACGCTCACGGTTTTC
>CANJJI010000043.1 GCA_947474545.1 Beijerinckiaceae bacterium
AGAACTTCCTGCCCCATAGCCGCACATCCCAGCAATCGACGTCGTTCACCACGACAATAACGGCGTCAGTTTAGAAATGCCGGCAGCAAATTAGAAGGCGGTCTCAATCGGGTGATTACCTCACTTCAACGCGATTCCCCCAAAATGTCCCCAGTCCTCGGCCTTGATTTTGGCACGACCAATACCGTCATGGCGCTGCCGGACGGGCCGCGCGCGCGCGCTGTGGCGCTGAATATCGGTGAAGACGTAGTGAGCGCGTTGCGCTCGGCTCTGTGCTTCTGGCGCGATGGAGCTGGCGTTGGCGTTGAAGCGGGGCCTTTCGCCATCGAGAAATTCATCGAAGATCCCGAGGATGTGCGTTTCATCCAGTCGTTCAAAACCTTCGCCGCGAGCCCGCATTTTGCCGGCACCTATATTTTCGGCAAACGCCAGACATTTGAAGCGCTGTTGGAAACTTTTCTGGCCCGCACTTTCGATTATGCCAAAGACACGCTGCCGCAGAGCCCCGGGCGTGTTGTCATGGGCCGGCCCGTCGCCTTTGCGGGCGCCGATCCTGATCCGGCGCTGGCGACACAGCGTTATCAGACGGCCCTGCGCGCGCTGGGTTTTGATGAAGTGATCTTCGTCTATGAGCCCGTGGCGGCGGCGTTTTTCTTTGCGCGCGGGCTGACAAAACCGGCCACAATTCTGGTCGCCGATTTTGGCGGCGGCACAACCGATTTTTCCATCATGCAATTTGATTTCGTCAACGGCGCGCTGAAAGCCAAAGCGCTCGGGCATGGCGGCATCGGCATTGCGGGCGATCATTTTGATTATCGCATCATCAACCACGCCGTTCTGCCGCGCCTTGGCAAGGGCACAAAATTCCGCGGCCTGTTCAAGGACGAGGATTTTCCCGACAGCTGGTTTTCATCCTTCTCGCGCTGGAATTCACTGTCGATCCTGAAAGCCTCGAATGAATTTCGCGAAATGAAGACGTTGCTGAGCCGCGCCCGTGCGCCTGAAAAAATCGAGCGATTCATTCGCCTCGTCGAGGATGATCAGGGCTATCCGCTCTACCGCGCCATTTCAGACGTGAAGATGCAGCTCTCGCAACATGACAGCGCGACCTTGCGGTTCGCGCCGCTGGGCGCTGATTTTGAAATGAACATCAAGCGCAGCGATTTTGAAAACTGGATCGCGCATGATTTATCGCGCATCGAAACAACCTTGCAGGAAACCATGAGCGCCAGCAACATCAGCGCAGGTGAAATCGATCAGGTGTTTTTGACAGGCGGCACAAGCTTTGTGCCTGCTGTGCGAGCAATTTTCAAACGCGCGTTCGGCGCTGCTAAAATCGAATCCGGCGACGAGTTGATTTCCATCGCCAACGGTCTGGCGCTCATCGGCGCGCGCGAGGATTGCCACGCCTGGGCGGCGTGATTGTATCGCTATTGCCCCAGTCCCAATATCTGCCGCGTTTTTTCGACGACAGAAGCGGGCGTGCGATAAATCTCGTCGATCTGCGCACTGAGTTCAGCGCCGCTCAAAGGCCGCACATCAATCTTCGCGCGTTCCATTTCGCCCAGAAACTCCGGGTCTTTCATAGTGGCGTCAAACGCGCCGCGCAGAGCCGCAATCCGCTCAGCGGGCACATCGCCGGGAGCCATGATAGGACGGAAATAAGCCAGCGGCCCGAAGATCAGCGTAAGAATTTGCCGCTGCTCATCATTGGTCGCCAGGTCCATGACATTGGGCGCGTTCAAATCGGGATTGGGTTTCAGGCCTGTTTGCAGAGGCACGCGAATGGTTCCCGCATCGAGTTGCGCCCGCATGTCGCGCAACACCGTGGATGTGGCCAGTCCGCAAACGCCATCCACTTCGCCCTTCTCCGCAGCCAGCCTGATATCGACTGTGCTGCGATAACCCTGAACATATCTAAATTTGAATCCAAACAATATTTCCAGCACGCGTGCTTCCAGATAGGTGCCGCTTGTCGGCCCCGTGGCGCCCAGAAGATGATCGCGGCTGCGCAGATCCTCGATATTCCTGCCCTTGCCGTTCCACAGCACGCAGGCGCCTGTCTCGCTGGACACGCTCCCAATCCAGTTGACCTTGCGTGGGTCATATTTGGCGTTGGCCGGATCAAGCAGCATGTCGGTTGAATTCTGCGGGCTTGAAAGCGCAATGGTCAATCCATCGCGCGGCGCGGCATGGGCGACATTGACAATGGCATTCAGTCCACCCGCGCCCGGCATATTCTGCACAATCGCCGTTGGCTTGCCGGGTATGTGCCGGGCCATATGGCGCAAGGTCATGCGCGAATAGGTGTCGAATACAGTGCCGGGAGGATAGCCGACAATCAGCTTCAATGTCTTGCCAGAGAAGAAGGCTGCGGCATCCTCTTGCGCAAAGGCAGAGACTGACCCACATGCGACAGCGAAGCAACAAAGGCCAGCCCTAGCCACTCGTGTGAACATGTTGCCTCCCCTCGCCCATTCCCCTTTGGCAGGCGATTGTGATATTTATTCAGTCATGGCGCACGATGGCAAGCGCACGGTTTTTTGAGGCTTCCATGGCGCACATCAGCACAGTTCCGGACGATCTCGCGAAAAGCGGCTGGCACATGGCTCCGGAAGGTCTGGCAATTTTAAAGACCTTCAAATTTGCATCTTTTGCCGATGCGATGGCGTTCATGCTGCGCGTATCCTATGCGGCAGAGGCTGCCGATCATCATCCCGAATGGACCAATGTCTATAATCGCGTCGATGTGCGGCTAACGACGCATGATGCGGGCGGGTTGACGCAGAAGGACATTTTGCTTGCTCAGGCGATGGAGTCTTGTTCCATCGCCTTGCAGCCTTAGCCAACAGCCCGGATAGCCTTGCTGACCTTGTCGACAATTTCGCCAATATGGTCCTCGTTGAGGATGAGCGGCGGCGCAATCACCACGGCGTCACCTGCGATGCGGATCAGCACATCCTGCCGGTGAAACGCTTCGTCCATCACTGCAAAGCCGCGCTTGCCCGGCGCATCGGGGCGCGGCGCCAGTTCAATTGCGGCTGCAATACCGGCGTTGCGGATATCGACAACGCCTGGCAGCCCTTTGAGCGAGTGAACCGCATCTTCAAATGGCTTTTCCATATGGCGGGCATTGGCGAAGATCTGTTCGTGTTCATAAAGATCAAGCGTCGCAAGCCCGGCTGCACAGGCTAGCGGATGGCCGGAATAAGTGTAGCCGTGCATGAATTCCACTGCGTGTTCGGGTCCCTTCATGAACGCGTCATACACAGGGCCACGCACGATGACGCCGCCCATTGGCACGGCTCCCGATGTAACGCCTTTGGCAAAGCAGATCATGTCCGGCATGACGCCATAACGTTCAGCTGCAAAGGCATGGCCGAGACGGCCGAAGCCGGTGATGACCTCATCGAATATAAGGAGCAGACCATGTTTATCGCAGATTTGCCTTAGCTTCTGCAGATAGCCTTTGGGAGCAGGCAGAACGCCGGTGGAGCCTGCCATGGGTTCGACAATCACCGCAGCAATTGTGGATGCATCATGCAGGCCAACGATGTTCTCAAGCTCATCTGCCAGATGCGCGCCCCATTCAGGCTCTCCGCGTGAAAAGGCCTGTTCGGCGCGATTATATGTCGTTGGCAGATGGTCGACGGCTGGCAGCGCCGAACCGAAAAACTTGCGGTTCGCCACCATACCGCCAACAGCGATGCCGCCGAAGCCGACGCCGTGATAGCCGCGAACGCGCCCTATGAGGCGCTGGCGCGCACCCTGTCCTGTTACATTGTGATAGGCGAGCGCAATCTTGAGCGCAGTATCCACGGCTTCAGACCCTGAACAGGTGAAGAACACATGATCAAGATCGCCGGGCGCGAGCGCCGCAATGCGGCTCGCAAGCTGGAAGGCCTGAGGATGTCCATATTGGAACGGCGGCGAAAAATCCATTTCCGCCGCCTGGTCCTGAATCGCCTTCACGATCGAGGGCCGGCCATGGCCTGCGTTGACGCACCACAATCCTGCCGCCGCATCGATAAGCTTGCGGCCATCAGGTGTATAATAATGCATGTCCCTGGCGGTGCCGACCATGCGCGGCGCTTTTTTGAACGACCTGTTGGAAGAGAACGGCATCCAGTAGGATTCAAGATCGTTCGGGGCCAGAACGGATTGTGACATTGACGTCTCCTGCGCTGGCGCGGTCATATCACAGCCGAAAGGCTGGACAAACAATCGGCCATCGCACTCTGTTTTGCGTGTTTGCGCCGGACCAGCCCCGGTTACGCATAGTGGTGAATTTCGTGCAGAGATGAGATGTATCAATGTGCCAATGCCGAGATTCTGAAATCTAGCCGAAATCCGGAGTGTCCATGCGCGCCTTCATCGCATCTGTTTTGATTGCTGCAGCCGCGCTGGGGGGCGGCTGGTACTTTTGGGGTGATTATTTCGCCACGCCTGTAACCCTGGTCGAAATCAGGCGTGGAAAGGCTGCGGAAATCGTCTACGCAACTGGATCAGTGGAACCGCTTCGCTGGGCCAAGGTGATCGCACTGACGCGCAAACGCATCGAATGGATTTGCGATTGTGAAAACAAGCCGGTGAAAAAGGGCGATGTCCTCGTCAAACTTGACGACACGGAAGAGCGGGCTTCGTTAAGCGAGTTTGAAGCCCGCCGCCGCCGCATCGCCCTAGATGTGGAACGTATTCGCGGCCTTGTGGCGCGCAATGCTTCGCCGCAGACGACCCTCGACCAGAGCATTACCCAATTGCAGGAATATGATGCCCGCATCACGGCACAAAAGGATCGCGTCGATGATCTGCAATTGCGTTCGCCCATGGACGGTGTCGTACTCCGCCGCGACGGGGAAATCGGGGAAGTCGCCAACACCGGGAATAATGATGTGCTTGTCTGGGTCGGCTCGCCAAAGCCGTTGCGAATTGTGGCTGATGTCAGTGAAGATGACATTCCCCGCGTGCGCAGCGGCCAGCAGGTTCTCTTGCGCAGCGAAGGCTTCGTGAACACACCTATTACGGCGACAGTTGGCGAAATCACGCCCAAGGGCGATCCTGCCACCAAGACTTTTCGGGTCTATCTGCCGCTGCCAGATGAAACTCCGTTGCGCATCGGTATGAGCGTTGAAGCCAATATCGTCACGCGGGAAAAGGACAATGTCCTGCTTGTACCGGCCGAGGCGCTGATTGACGGGAGCGCCTTCACCGTTGATCAAGGCAAACTTGTGCGCAAGAAGGTCGAAACCGGAATTCGCGGGACACGTATGGTCGAGATCGTGTCCGGGCTCGAGGAGGGCCAATTGATCGTGTCACCGGCAAGCGCTGCGCTGCGCGATGGCATGCGGGTCAATGCACAAAAAAGCAGCGGTAGTGCGCAATGAACCTCACCCTTCTCATCGCGGGCACACATGTACGGGCCCGGCTGCGCCAGACCCTCGTTGGCATACTCGGCGTCGCCACAGGCGTTGGATTTTCCGTCATGATGGCGGCGATCATGGAAGGATCGCAGCGCGACTTCACCACCCAGCTCATCGATTCCCTAGCGCATATTTCCATTACGGACCAGCGCCGCAAAGCGCCCGGGCAACCGGCGGACTCAGCGTTCGGGGCTGCCGAAATTCACGGTCTGAAAACAGTCGCTTTGCGCCCGGGAATCAAAAATCCCTTCGCCATCATGGCATCGTTGGAAGGCTGGATTCCCGGCGCCGTGGCGCCGTCTGTGCAATCCAAGGCTGTCATCTGGTTTGCTGGGCGCGATACCGCCGCCAGTGTCATCGGGATCGACCCGCGCCGGGAAGAACGCGTTTCCAAACTTGCGACGCAGATCAAGCAGGGCTCACTCGCCGCGCTCTACAAGTCATCGAATGCCGTCATCATGGGTGATCGTCTGGCGGAAAAACTTGGTGCGCGAATAGGAAACACGATCTCGCTGACATCAGGTACAGGCCGGGTGATGTCGGTGACTGTTGTAGGCTTTTCGCATTCCGGCCTGGCGAGCGCAGATGAAACGCAGGTTCATACACTGCTCAAGACAGCGCAGATTCTGGCGGGACAGACAGGGCTCATCAATGAAATCAGGATCCGGACACGCGATGCTATGGGAGCCCGTGAAATCGCGACCCGGATTGAAAACGAGACCGGATATAAATCAGTTTCGTGGCTTGAGGCCAACGAAGATCTGCTCTCCGCGTTTCAAGTGCGCAATATCATCATGTACACGGTCGTCGGGGCCATCCTGCTGGTGGCTTCGTTTGGCACTTACAATATTATCTCTACGATCACCCACGAGAAGACACGCGACATCGCGATCATGAAATCTCTGGGTTTCACATCACGCATCGTCAGACGCATATTCGTGCTGGAAGCTATGATCATTGGCGTCATCGGCATGATCGTGGGATGGGCGCTCGGCTATGCCATGAGCCTGGCGATGGGCCGAATTGCCATCCGCACACCATTCATGGATGCAACCCATTTGCCAATTTATTATTCCGCATTTCACTATGCTCTCGCGGGCGCAGTGGGCATTGTTGCTTCCGCCATTGCCGGATATTTTCCGGCGCGCAAGGCGGCTTCCCTGCAACCGGTTGATATCATCCGGGGGGCCTCATGAGTGAAATTGCGCCCCTGCTGGAAATTCGAGGCGGCGCGCGCGTTTTGGGCGGCGCTGTGCCTACAACGCTCGTCACGGACATCGACCTTGCCGTGATGCCCGGAGAGTTCGTTTCGATCACCGGCCCTTCCGGTTCCGGCAAATCGTCGCTGCTCTATCTGCTGGGTCTGCTCGACTTGCCGACGCGTGGCGAAGTCTTCGTGCAAGGCCGCGCAACAAGCAGGCTGGATGAGGATGCTCGTGCTGCCATCCGCCTGTCGAATCTGGGCTTTGTCTTTCAGTTTCACTTCCTGCTGCCCGAGTTTACGCTGTTGGACAACGTGATGCTGCCCATGCGGGCGCTGAGGAAACTGGATGAAAAGGCGGCACATCAGCGCGCCCTGGATTTACTGTCGCAATTGGGACTGGCCGATCACGCGAACAAGACGCCAGACAAGATATCCGGCGGCCAGCGCCAGCGCGTTGCGATTGCCCGGGCGCTTGCCAATAACCCTTCAGTCATTCTGGCAGATGAACCAACCGGGAATCTTGATACTGCGTCGAGTGAACAGGTACTGCACATTTTCCGCGAGCTTGCCGATACATCGATTGATGGCGGCAAGACGCGAGCCATTGTCATCGTCACTCATGATCTCGACCTGGCAGCCAAGACGGACAGGCGTATTCACGTAGTGGACGGGCGCATCGTTCCCTTGCAAGAACCCGCGCACGTGTAATCACCGTGCGTGCGCCTCGTAACCACCGGCGCTGATGGCCTTTGCGATTGCATCGGGCGCCGCAGTGGATTTCACGTCAGCGCGGCCCGAGGCGAGATCAATCTTCACGTCTGCCTGCGGGTCTGTCCGCTTGACGATTTTCGTCACCGCATTCACGCACCCCTGGCAAGTCATGCCCTTGACGTCGATGATGATAGGCTTGGCTTCGGTCATCTCATTCTCCAATATTTCGATTGATTACTTATCTGCCTCTTTCACGGCTTCCGCTTCGATCTCGATCAAAAATTCCGGATTAGCCAGCCCGGCGATGATCAGCAACGTGCTGGCGGGCGCATGCATGCCAAGCTTGCGTTGGCGCACTTCGCGGATCACGTTCATCTGCCCCGGCACTGTGCAATAGGTGACGATCTTGACAATATCGGTCACGTCCATTTCAGCGGCTTTGACCAACGCCAGAATATTGTCGAACACTTGTTCGGTCTGAGCTTCCAGCCCTTTAAGGATTGTGCCGTCAGGCTTCATACCGACTTGCCCTGAAATGATCAGGCGTTTGGCAGTGGCAGAAACTGCGATGGCCTGCGTGTAGCGCGAGGACGGCGTTGGAACCGTCGCTGGATTGAGAAAACGAGGCATGAATTTGCTCCCTGTTTCGAGATGAGATCGCTATTTCGGATTCAAGGCGGCTTTTGTGCGCTCGATGACCGCCGGAGGCGCCGCATAGATCTTCGTCACCAGCGCTTGTAAATCCTCGCCGGGAACATAGTCGACGTCGAGTTTCATTTTCGCGGCCTCCGCCCGCAATTGCGGATCCGTCATGGTAGCAGCGAATGCCTTGCGCATAAAATCGACCCGGTCGGCAGGAACGCCCGCAGCCAGCGCATAGGGCCGTCCAAAGCGCGTCTGGCTGAAGAAAAAGTCGAGCACCGCCTTGTCTTCGTCTGTTTTGGCGAAACTTCCGGCCAGCGGCACGCCCTTCTTGTGCAGGTCGGGATGGCCAATTGAATGAGCCTGCACGATCACTTTGAGCGTCCCGGTTTCAAATTCACGCGGCTGCGTCACGGAGATCGAAGGCCAGGCGAAACCGCAAGCGCCTTGTACTTCCCCCTTCTCTATGGACAGGGAAATCTGGCGGCTGCCCTGATAACCCAGCACGGTCTTGAACTTCGTGCCCAGAACCGCATTGAGAACCCAGGCGTAATCGGAACTGGAGCTGTTGCCGCTGGCCCCCATCACCATTTCAGTGGTGAACGCATCCTTGAACTCTTTCACCGGCGCATCGGAGCGGGCGATGCAGATGTAGATGTCGTCGTTGGCGCTGCCCAGATATTGCGCCTTGGAGGGATCATGATTGAATGGACGCGAGCCGATCAACGGCTCCAGCACCATGCCGGATTGATAGGCGCCAATCCATGTACCATCCTTGGCGGCTACATTCTGGATATAGGCGGCTGCAACATTGCTACCTGCGCCGGGCATGTTCTGCACAACGATAGAGGGATTGCCCGGCAGGTGCGCAGGCATGTAACGCGCGATCATCCGCGCATAGGTATCATAGCCGCCGCCAGCAGCCGTTCCAACGACGATGTTGAGACGTTTGCCAGCGTAAAACTCGGCTGCAGATTGTGCGCAAGCGGCATGGCCCATCAACGTCAGGGCGGCGAAAACCACTACACGTTTCGCAATTGGTCCCGGCTTCATTCAGTTTGTCTCACGTTACGCCCGTGTTGGACACCAAAGCAGAATCGCTTGCTCGCGTCCATGCTGCAAATCGGGCCTGTCTTGACAGCTTCACACCGCAGCGCTAGCGCCTGATCCATGATAGAAAAACCCGTTACAGGCACAGCCCCGCTACCCGTCTTGTCCGGCATCGCCGGACTTGCCGATCACTATGACGTGATTCTCTCTGACATATGGGGCGTCGTGCACAATGGGCGCGAACATTTCGCGGAGGCCTGCGCCGCGCTGCGCCGTTTCCGCGAGATGGGCAAGACTGTCATTCTTGTCACCAACGCGCCGCGTCCGCATCCGCCCGTACTCAAGCAATTGGCGAGCCTTGGCGTTCCGGACGGCACTTTCGATGCAGTTGTGACTTCCGGCGACGTGACGCTGGCCTTCATTGCGGCGCATGGGCTCTCGCCGCTCTATCACATCGGCCCGGTGCGCGATCATGCCCTGTTCGAAATCCTGCAGGAACAGACCGGCCTGAAGCCACCACTGGCGAGCCTTGAAGAAGCTGAATATGTGGTCTGCACCGGGCTTTTCGACGACAACGAAACACCTGATGATTATGCGGCCTCGCTGGCCGCCATGCGCACACGCAACATGGAGTTTATCTCGGCCAATCCGGATATTGTTGTGCACGTGGGCGAACGCGAGATCTATTGCTCGGGCGCTCTGGCGCAGAAGTATGAAGCTCTGGGCGGGCGAGTTTCGCAAGCAGGCAAGCCGTTTGCGCCGATCTATGATCGCGCCATGGAACTGGCAGCCAAACATTTTGGCAAAGCGCCCGACATCAAGCGCGTTCTGGCTATCGGCGATGGCATGCACACCGACATTGGCGGCGCGATCAGCCGCGGGCTGGATGCGATTTTCGTCACGACGGGCATCCACAGGGTCGAACTTCACCCCGCTGATGGCAACGGCCGCACCGGACCGCTCGATCTCAACGCGCTGAAAAACCTTATGGCGGCCCATGAGCAAAAGCCCATGGCCGCCATGACGAAACTGGCTTGGTAGAACAGGTTTCCGGGAGCGTGCTGTCCCGGTATCCGGAAATCAGGCGGCGACAGCCTTGGTGCCAAAGACCTGTTCGATCTTGGACTTCAGCGACTGCTGGTTGAACGGCTTGACCAGATAATTGCTGACCCCGGCCTTTCGGGCAGCCACGATATTGTCGGTCTTGGACTCAGCCGTCACCATGATGAAGGGCACGTCCTTGTTCTGGCCGCCTTCACGCACCTTCTGCAGCAGTTCGAAGCCGGTCATGGGCTCCATGTTCCAATCAGAAATGACGAGGCCGTATTGCTTGGCCTGAATCTTCTCGAAAGCCGCAGCGCCGTTGGAGGCGTCGTCGACGTTCTCGAAGCCGATCTGCTTGAGGAGATTGCGCATGATCTTCACCATGGTCTGATAATCGTCGACGATCAGGATGGGCATGCCGGGATCAAGGTTCATCGTCTACTCCGTACAAAACTTTGTCGGCTGTGCGGTCGCATCAGCGCCGGGCCGGGCTTTGCAGCCATGGCGGCAAGCTAGCGTTCAGAGATTGCCGGGCCGTTAAAACAGATGCGCGTGTGTTAATTGAAAATGACTTTTTGAATGTCGGTTAATGCAATGTAACAAGTCTGGCTGCCTGGCGCTTCGAGCCTGCAACCGGGACCATATGCAGGCTTGACGCCCCTTGCGCCGCCGTGCTGTCTCCGCGCGCCGGATCTTTTCCGAACAGGCCTCAAGCAACATGAATTCAGAAGCAAACGTGACCGCCCGCCCATTCACGATTGTGCGCGACCCCCAGAATCTGCCAGAGGCGATCAGGGCGCCTGTCGTCGCCATCGGCAATTTTGACGGGGTTCATCGCGGTCATAAGGCAGTAATCGCGCAGGCCCGCGCGCTTGCCATCCGGTTAGGACGCCCGCTCGCGGTGCTCACGTTTGAACCGCATCCGGCCGATTATTTCGCCGGGAAGAGTGTTGTTTTCAGGCTGACGCCGGAATCGGCCAAAGCCAGGGCGCTGGAGCGGCTGGGCCTCGACGGGCTGATCGTCTTTTCGTTCGATCCAGCGGTCGCAGGCCTGTCAGCGGACGATTTTGTGAACGAAATTCTGATGCGCCGCCTCGGCGTTGCGGGCGTTGTCGCAGGGTATGACTTTCATTTTGGGAAGGGCCGCACGGGATCGCCGGAGTTTTTGCGGGAAGCAGGCGAACGCTGCGGTTTCGCGGTGGAGATCATCGGCAAAATCATGGCTGATGCTGATGGCAGCCTTGAGGCCGTCCATTCCGGCAATGCGCGCAAGGCCCTGCTGGAAGGCGATGTCGCCCGCGCCCGCGCGCTGCTTGGTCACGATTATTTCGTGACCGGACAGGTCGTCCATGGTCAAAAGCTTGGCCGCACGCTTGGTTTTCCGACCGCTAATCTGGTGCTCGATCCCTCCTGCCAGTTGCGGCATGGCATATACGCAGTGCGCATTGTGATCGACGGCGTCACTCATAAAGGGGTCGCCAGCTGGGGCCGCCGCCCGACCGTCGACAATGGCCGACCGTTGCTCGAAATCTTCGTCTTTGATTTCTCGGGCGATCTCTATGGCAAGGAGGTCGAGGTCGCCTTTGTGGAATGGATCAGGGGCGAAGAGAAATTCGATGGGCTGGATGCGCTGAAAGCCCGGATCGATCTTGACGTGGTGGAAGCCAAGTCGATTTTGGCGCGCTGACAGACTTCCCGATGTGGGCAGATTCTGTTAGAAGGCTGCCATGCTCGAATTCGTCCAGTCGATAGCGATACGAATTACCGGCCCGGCCTGCCTGTAGCAGCCGGGATATTGGCTTTGCGCCGCCAAATCATCTATTTCCCTTCCCGTCAGCGTGCGCCCCTGCGCCGCGCGGCCCAGATTCCGGACCACAACCCCAATGACCGACACGCCCGAAAAAGGCCCCGACTATTCCAAAACGCTGTTCCTGCCGCAGACGGAATTTCCCATGCGGGCGGGCCTGCCGCAGAAGGAGCCGCAAATCCTTGAGCGCTGGAAAGACATCGGCCTCTATGAGAAGCTGCGCGAGGCGGGCAGGGGCCGGCCGAAGTTCGTGCTGCACGATGGCCCTCCCTATGCCAATGGCAACATCCACATCGGCCATGCGCTCAATAAAATTCTGAAAGATATCGTCACCCGCAGCCAGCAGATGGCGGGCAAGGACTCCAATTATGTGCCGGGCTGGGATTGCCACGGCCTGCCGATCGAATGGAAGATCGAGGAAGACAATTACCGCTCCAAAGGCAAGCCAAAGCCGGACTTCTCGCACGCCGCTGCGATGATTGCGTTCCGGCGCGAATGCCGCGCCTATGCGGACAATTGGGTGAATATCCAGCGCGAGGAATTCAAGCGTCTGGGCGTCGAGGGCGACTGGAGCAATCCCTATCTGACCATGGCCTATGCGGCGGAAGCCGCCATCGCGCGCGAACTGATGAAGTTCGCGGAAAACGGCCTGCTCTATCGCGGCTCAAAGCCTGTCATGTGGAGCGTGGTGGAAAAGACGGCGCTGGCCGAGGCGGAAGTGGAGTATGAGGATTATACGAGCGATACGGTTTATGTAGCGTTTCCGGTGAAGGCTGTTAGCGCGGCTGCACGCGCCGCGTTGCAAGCCGCTGCGCAACAGAGCGGCGAAAGTCCTGACGATATTGCCGCTGCCGATGATGGCCTTGACGATCTGAAATCAGCTTCGGTTGTCATCTGGACAACAACGCCATGGACTCTACCGGGCAATCGCGCCATCTCCTATTCGCACAAGATCGAATACAGCCTTTATCGTGTTACTGAAGCGGCTGCTGACAATTGGACGAAGAAAGGCGGGCTTTATGTGGTCGCCGATCGTCTCGCTTCAGACATGTTCAAGTCGGCCCGTGTTGAGCAGTTCCAGCGTGTTCGGGCCGTTGATCCAGCGGACATTCTCGCATGCTCCCACCCGCTGGCACATCACGGCTACGACTTCGACGTCCCCCTCCTCGATGGCGATCACGTCACCGACGACACCGGCACAGGCTTCGTTCACACAGCGCCCGGCCATGGCCGCGAGGATTTTGATATCTGGATGGCGTCGGGGCGTATGCTGCGCGAGCGTGGCATTGATCCGCGCATCCCCTACACCGTCGATGCCGATGGCTTCTATACGAAAGAAGTGCCGGGCTTTGAGGGTAGGCGTGTCATCGACGACAAGGGCAACAAGGGCGACGCCAACGAGGCCGTCATCAAGGCGCTGAACGAGGCGGGCCGTCTTGTCGCGCGCGGCAGGCTGAAGCATCAATATCCGCATTCCTGGCGCTCGAAGAAGCCAGTGATTTTCCGCAACACGCCGCAATGGTTCATTGCGATGGATAAAGCCCTCCCCCTTGTGGGGAGGGTCGACGGCGAAGCCGGCGGGGTGGGGGTCGCGCGGACTGCGGTCTCTGGCGCGACCCCCACCCCCGGCCCCTCCCCACAAGGGGGAGGGGAGAAGACTCTCCGTGATCTCGCCCTCACCGCCATCACCGAAACACGCTGGGTTCCTGCAGCGGGCGAGAACCGCATCACCGGCATGATCCGCGCCAAGCCCGACTGGGTGATCTCCCGCCAGCGCGCGTGGGGTGTGCCGATTGCCGTGTTCGTGAAAAAGGGCACGCACGACTATCTTGTTGATGAACGCGTGAACGCGCGTATCGAGGCCGCATTCAAAGCTGAAGGCGCAGACGCCTGGTATGCGGAGGGCGCGGCGCAGCGTTTCCTTGCGCCCGATTTCAAGGCGGAGGATTACGAGAAGGTGGATGATGTCCTCGACGTCTGGTTTGATTCAGGCTCGACCCACGCCTTCACGCTCGAAGACCCCGAACATTTCCCCGGTCTTGCGGGTATCCACCGCCTGCGTGATGGCGGGCGCGATGAAGTCATGTATCTGGAAGGTTCGGACCAGCATCGCGGCTGGTTCCATTCGTCCTTGATTGAGAGCTGTGGCACCCGGGGGCGCGCGCCCTATGACGTCGTTCTTACGCACGGCTTCGTGCTCGATGAGAACGGCCGGAAAATGTCGAAGTCTCTCGGCAATGTTGTCGCGCCGCAGACAGTCATCAAGGATTCCGGCGCGGATATCCTGCGCCTGTGGGTCGCGGCGTCGGATTATTCCGACGATCTGCGCATAGGCAAGAATGTGCTCACCACATTCTCCGAAACCTATCGCAAGCTGCGTAATTCCATCCGCTGGATGCTCGGCGCGCTGGCGCATTTTGAGCCCGCGCAAGCCAAGGATGTGAAGCTCGAAGAGATAGACTGTCTCATGCTGCATCGCCTTGCCGAGCTGGATGGCGAAATCCGCGAAGCCTATGCGAACTTTGACTACAAGAAAGTGATCGCCGCGCTGTCACTGTTCATGAACACCGACCTGTCGGCGTTCTATTTCGATGTTCGCAAGGACACGCTTTATTGCGAGCCGCTCTCAAGTAACAAGAGACTGGGGGCGCTGAAGGCCATCGACGAGATTTTCCGTGCGGTCACCGTCTGGCTTGCGCCGATCCTGCCCTTCACCTGTGAAGAGGCCTGGCTGTCCCGCTACCCGCAATCAGTCTCGGTGCATCTGGAGCAGTTCCCGGCTGTGCCGCAAACCTGGCGCGATGAGGCGCTGGCGGCCAAATGGAAGCTCATCCGCAATGTCCGCCGCGCTGTGACCGGCGCGCTGGAACTCGAACGCGCGCAGAAGCGCATCGGGTCTTCACTGGAAGCCAGCCCTGGTGTTTTCGTGGCCGACGAGGCTGCGCGCGCGGCGGTCGAGAGCGTTGATTTTGCCGAAGTCTGCATCACCTCGGGCATTTCGGTTTCCGCTGGCGAAGGCCCGGCGGACGCTTTCCGTCTGGATGACGCAAAGGGCATCGCCGTTACGCCGCGCCGCGCACCTGGCATTAAATGCCAGCGCTCGTGGAAATATTTCGATCCGGCGACGGCGGAACCTGATTATCCCGGTGTCACGCCGCGCGACGCCAGGGCGCTACGCGAGTTGAAAGCGGCGGGCCTGCTCGCGGAGATTCCGGCTTGAGCCCGCGCCAGCTTGGCCTGATCGCTGCAGCCCTCGCGCTTGTGGCGGATCAGGCCTCAAAACTCTGGTTGCTGGAAATATTTGATATCCGGGCGCGCCAGCCTGTGCATGTGCTGCCGTTCTTCGATCTGGTGATCACCTGGAACAAGGGCGTGTCCTATTCGCTGTTTCAGGCGCATACGGATCTGGCGCGATGGGGCCTCCTGGCCTTCACGCTCACGGCGACGCTTGTGCTGGCTATCTGGATGTGGCGCTCTGTCAATACTCTTCTCAGCCTCGGACTTGGTCTGATCGTGGGTGGCGCGCTGGGCAATGCAATCGACCGGGCCGCTTACGGCGCTGTGGCCGATTTCGCCCATCTATTTCTGGATACGGAACAGTGGGGCCGATTGTCCTGGTATGTCTTTAACATTGCCGACGTGGCCATTGTTGCCGGGGTGGCTCTCTTAATGTATGATTCATTCTTCGGTAAAGGCAAAGAAGAGACACAGGCAGCGGAAAAGTGACGCTGCTCCCTTTCATTTGAGCTGATTGCGGGTTCTGCCGCGATTTTGCCCGAAAGTCCGGGATGATACGTTTTTTCAAAGCCGCTTGAGTCAAAAGGGGTCGAATATGAGCCGTCGCATTCCGGCAACCCGCGCAACGCTGATGGCAGCCGCCGGGGCAGCGCTTTTCGCAGGATTTCTGGCCTCAACGCCAGCCTTTGCGCTCGATGACGGTGAAGAAAGCATTTTTGACACCGTCAAAGGCATTATTGGTTCAACGGTCGGCTTCGGTCTGGGGACCCGGGACGAAAAACCCCGCATTGATTATCGCGAGCGCGCGCCGCTTGTGCTGCCGCCGAGTACGCAGCTTCCCACGCCCACAGCGCCCGTTGCCGAACGTAACGGCGCCTGGCCCAAGGATTATGACGCAGAGCGTGTCCGCCAGGCCAACAGCGCCATTCCACGCCCGCTCAGCGGCGATGATGATGGAAATTTTGGCGGCATGAGCGCGCGCGATATTCGTAACACCGGCCGCCTGCAGCAGAATGAGGCGCGCAACCCGGCGACCGAAAACTGCCGCGATGGTGATCTTGGAACACTCTGTAATCCCACAGCCTTCTGGCGCACCATGAAGACCACGAGCGCGCCGGATGATACGTCGCGCGATCTCGTCGCCGGCCAGGAGCCAAACCGGGCCCGTCTGACAGACCCGCCGAAGGGCTTCCGGACTGCGAGGAAGACCCAGAAATACACTTACGAAATCAAGGAAGAAGTACCTCTCAACGATCCGCGCGCCCAGCTTCGTGCGGAACAGAAGCGCGAGCGTCAGGTCGATTGATTTCATTCAGGCCTTTCCCGGATCGGAACACCGCGCGGACATCTCCGCGCGGTTTTTATTTGCCTTATAGCGTGCAACCCGCTGACGGAACGCTTGGTCTCGCCTATATAGTGACAGCAATCACTGCTGGCGGTTTCAAATCGCCGGTCCGGAAACGCCTATGATCGCTGAAATGGATGGGATCGCAATGTCTTCCTTGAATGTTTCGCCTGCTGCCTCCCCTGCCGGATTGACACCGGCGACCCATGGTTCGGGTGCGCCAGCCAAAGGCCCGGATATTTCCAATTTCAAACTTGCCAACGGGATGGACGTTGTGGTTATCCCCGACCATCGCGCGCCTGTGATCACGCATATGGTTTGGTACCGCAATGGCGCGGCTGATGACCCGGTGATGAAATCGGGCATCGCGCATTTCCTCGAGCATCTCATGTTCAAAGGAACAAAGCTTCACGCCAAGGGTGAGTTTTCCGAAGTCATCGCCGAATTGGGCGGGCAGGAAAACGCGTTCACTTCCTATGATTACACAGCCTATTATCAGCGCACGCCCAAAGAGCACCTAGCTGTGATGATGGACTTCGAGGCTGACCGGATGACCAATCTTGTCCTCACGGACGAGATCGTTGCCCCGGAGCGGGATGTCGTGCTGGAAGAAAGGCGCATGCGGACGGATAACGATCCCTCGCAGCAATTGAGCGAAGCCGTTCAGGCCGCTCTCTTCACCCATCACCCCTATGGCAAACCTGTCATCGGCTGGGAACACGAAATCAGCAGTCTCAATCGTGAAGACGCCATCGCCTATTACCAGCGCTTCTATACCCCAGAAAATGCAGTCCTGATTGTCGCCGGGGATGTCGAAGCCGATGAAGTGCGCAAGCTCGCGGAGACAACCTATGGCAAGATTCCAGCGCGCGGAGAGGCGCCCAAACGCGTGCGCCCGCAGGAGCCGCCCGCACGCGCCCATCGTCTCGTATCGTTGAGCGACGAAAAGGTGGAGCAGCCCAGCACGCAACGGGTTTATCTTGTTCCGTCCTATGCTTCGGCCAAGCCGGGCGAGGCAGAAGCGCTTGAAATTCTCGGCCATCTCATGGGCGGCGGACAGACCAGCCTTCTCTACAAAAAGCTGGTTGTGGACGACAAGATCGCGGTCGCCGCTGGCGCGTATTACTGGGGCCAGGCCCTCGATGAAACCCGCTTTTTCGTCTATGGCGTACCCGCGCCTGGCATCAGTCTGGAAGAGCTAGATGCGGCCTTGTGTGCGGTCGTTGCTGATGTCGCAAAAAATGGTGTGCTGGAAGATGATCTTGTTCGCACCAAGACGCGGCTCATAGCGGACGCTGTCTATGCGCAGGATTCACAGGCGTCGCTCGCGCGCTGGTATGGTTCCGCGCTGACAACCGGCGTCAGTATCAAGGACGTGCAGGAATGGCCAGACCGGATTGATGCAGTAAGTGCGGAGCAGGTCCGGCAAGCCGCCGCCACCTGGTTGCACAGCCAGCGTTCGGTCACCGGCTTTCTGCTGCCTGCCCAGGATAGCGAAACAGAAGCCGAAGCCGCCTGATATTTTTTTGCGAAAGTAAAGCACAGCATCATGACAGCTCTTGCACCTGCTCCCGTTACGTCCACCGCGCCTTCGCGCGCCAGCAAGGTTCAACAAATCACGACAGCAGCCGGCATCAAGGCTTGGCTGGTGGAGGATTATGCAGTCCCGCTCGTCGCGTTCGATTTTGCATTCCGCGCAGGCGCTACAAATGACCCCGCGGGCAAAGCTGGCGCTACATCGATGATGGCCTCGCTTCTCGATGAAGGCGCAGGCGATCTGGTTTCGGATGCCTTCCATCGCGCGCTTGATGACAAAGCTGTGGAGCTGTCGTTCCATGCCGGTCACGATTCCATCAGCGGAAATCTGAAAACGTTGTCGCGGCACGTGGATGCAGCATTCGATCTGTTGCAGCTTGCAGTGAACAAGCCACGCTTCGACGAAGACGCCATCGAGCGCGTGCGTTCACAAACAATCGCCGGATTGAAACATGAGGCCAATGATCCCGACGCGCTCGCAGGACGCGCCTGGCGGCGCGCAACCTTCCCGAACCATCCCTATGCGCTGCAAGTCAGTGGCGATCTTGAATCGGTTCCTGCCGTAACGCGTCAGGATATCGCCGATCTTCACAAGAAGTTGCTGTCGCGCGGTAATCTGAAAATCGCAGCCGTTGGCGCTATCGACGCCACGCGCCTGAGCTCGCTGATCGACGAGGTGTTTGGGTCGCTTCCCGCCCAATCCGATGTGCTGGATGTTCCCGACATTGAGCCGTCTGTTGCGCTTCGCGAAATCATTGATGTGGACGTGCCGCAGACCAGCATACGCTTCAGCCTGCCGGGCATTTCCCGCAATGATCCCGATTACATGACAGCCATTGTCGTGAACCACATTCTGGGCGGCAGTTCATTTTCGTCCTGGCTGTTCAAGGAAGTGCGCGAGGAACGCGGCCTTGCCTATTCGGTCTGGACGCATCTGCAGAATTACAGGAAATCGGCAATCTTCTCTGGCGGCACTTCGACCAAGAACGAGCGGGCGGCCGAATCCCTCGCCGTGATCGAAGAACAGATCGCCAAGCTCGTGAGCGAAGGGCCGAGCGCTGATGAACTTGAAAAAGCCAAGAAATATCTGATCGGCTCCTACGCCCTGCGCTTCGACACGTCGACGAAAATTGCCGGCAATCTGGTGTCGCTGCAGGTCGAAGATTACCCTGTGGAATTTCTTGACCAGCGCAATGATCTAATCGCGGCCGTGACGCTTGACGACGTCAAGCGCGTCGCCAAGCGCCTGTTCGATGGCAAGAAATTGCTCGTTGCTGCAGCCGGACGCCCCGTGGGGATGTAGGATGCGGTGAAACTTTCGGGCCGATTCGCCGCCCGGCAGGAAAGCTCCATGCCAGTCCGCCGCCTCGATCCCATCCTGATTGACCGCATCGCTGCGGGTGAAGTGGTCGAACGTCCGGCATCTGCTGTCAAGGAGCTTGTCGAGAACTCCCTGGATGCAGGAGCCACACGGATCGACGTTGCGCTTGAAGCAGGGGGACGCAAACTCATCCGCATCATCGACAACGGGCGTGGAATGAATGCGCAGGATCTCGCGCTGGCCGTGGAGCGGCATGCGACCTCCAAACTTCCCGACAGCGATCTTTCCAATATCGCGACGCTGGGGTTTCGCGGCGAGGCTCTGCCGTCAATCGGCTCGGTCGCTGAACTGGAAATCCTGACGCGTGAACACGACGCTGCTAATGCCCTCACGATACGCGTCGATCAGGGACGCAAGAGCGAGGTTACACCCGCCGCTGGCGCACAGGGAACGCGGGTTGAAGTGCGCGACCTTTTTTCGGCAACGCCCGCAAGGCTGAAATTCCTGAAGAGCGAGCGCAGCGAGGCGCAGGCTGTCGCCGATGTCATCAAGCGGCTTGCTATGGCTCATCCCCAGGTTCGCTTTTCGCTCGGAGGAGATCACCTGACCGGGCTTGATTACGCTGCTTGTCCTGAAGGAGCCGATGGCTGGCTGATGCGCATCTCGCAAGTGCTTGGGCGCGAGTTCCGTGAAAATGCCCTTGAGATAGATGCCGTGCGCGAAGGGTTTCGCGTGCGCGGCTTTGCTGGCCTGCCGACGTTTCACCGCGCCAATTCGCTGGCTCAATTCATGTATGTGAACGGCAGGCCTGTGCGGGACAAGCTGTTTCACGGCGCCGTTCGCGCGGCCTATATGGATTATCTGCCCGGCGACAGACATCCTGCCCTTGCCTTGTTTCTGGAATGCGATCCGCATTTTGTCGATGTAAACGTGCATCCTGCCAAGGCGGAAGTGCGCTTTCGCGATAGCGGACTGATACGCGGTCTGGTGATCGGCGCATTGAAGGAAGCGCTGGCCGGCGCGATGCACCGGGCCACAACAACAGGCGGCGCACGTACGTTTGACGCTCTGGCGCAGCGCAGTTTTGGCGCGCCTGCTTTCACTGGGCAACAATCCCATATTCCGCGGCCCGCCAACTGGGACTGGCGGAACTCGCCTGCCGCCCCGGGGTTTGCTGAAACGCAGCAATCGAGCTTTTCGCATCAGGCCGCGCCTTCTGCAGACATGCGTTCGCATCATGCGCCGGTTGAAGCGGCGGCTGTCGATGCGCCATTAGGCGCTGCGCGGGCACAATTGCATGACACCTATATTGTCGCGCAGACAAAGGACGGCATCGTGATTGTCGATCAGCACGCGGCGCACGAACGTCTCGTTTACGAAAAGCTCAAGCGGCAGAGGGATGAAAACGGCATTGCGCGGCAGGCCTTGCTCATCCCGATCGTCGTTGAAATGGACAGTGGCGACGTCGAGCGCATTCTTGAACACCGGGAAACTTTGGCCGGGCTTGGACTTGTAGTCGACAGTTTCGGCCCCGGTGCCGTCGCTGTGGGCGAAACGCCCGCGCTGCTGAAAGATGGCGATACTATCCGGCTCGTGCGCGACATTGCCGATACCCTGGCGGAAGGCGGTTCAGCCACACCGCTGGAACGGCGGCTCGATCAGGTGCTCGCCACCATGGCCTGTCATCATTCGGTGCGCGCTGGCCGCAGGCTCTCCGGCGAAGAGATGAACGCCTTGCTGCGCGAGATGGAAGCGACCCCGGGCTCCGGCCAATGTAATCATGGCCGCCCAACCTATGTGGAGCTGCGCCTTTCCGACGTGGAAAGATTGTTCGGACGCAGCTAGAGCGAATTGCGGTCGGAATGCCGGATGCCGCTTTTCCTGCAAACGTTCACCGCCGTCAGCCCTCGGATTGCCATCTGACAACCGAGCCGATAGATCATTTGCCCTATTCGCCGATTGATGAGATGGCGACAGAGGGGCATTCATTCATGTCTGCAGACGCGAACCCGCCCGAAAGCAAGCCCGGAGAGCCAGCGTGGTACGCCATATTGCCCGGCGTATTCGTGCTGTTCTGGGCTACGGGTTTCATTGCCGGTAAACTCGGGCTTCCCTATGCGGGGCCTTTCACCTTTCTGTCGATCCGCTTCATGCTGGTTATCGCGCTGCTGACCGTGATTGCCGTGGTCATGCGCGCGCCCTGGCCCAAACGGGAGGCGCTGGTTCCCATCGCTATTGGCGGGCTGTTCGTTCATGCCGGTTATCTCGGTATGACGTTTGCCGCGATCTCGGTTGGTGTGGAAGCGGGCGTTTCGGCGATGATGGCTGGCTTGCAGCCGGTGCTGACTGCTGCGGTTGCCGCTTATTTTCTGGGCGAGACTGTCACGAAGCGGCAATGGGCCGGCCTGTTTCTCGGCCTCGTCGGTGTCGCCATGGTGTTGCAGAATAAACTGTCGTTGGGTCTTGGAACGCCACTCGGCATGTTCTTTGCGTTCATGTCCGCCGTATCGATGACAGCAGGAACTCTATGGCAGAAGCGCTTTGGTGGCGCGATGGATTTGCGTACAGGGTCGATCGTGCAATTTGCTGCTTCGCTTGTCGTCACGCTGCCTGTTGCAATCTATCTTGAAGGATTTCGTCACGTCTGGGCGCCGGACTTCATCATCGCGATGGCGTGGCTGGTGATCGTGCTGTCCGTCGGGACCATTTTTGTACTGTTTACGGTGATCAAGCGCGGTGCGATTTCAAAAGTATCGAGCCTGTTTTTCCTTGTGCCACCAACAACAGCTTTGATGGCATGGTTGCTGTTTAAGGAAACGCTAGGGGTTCCAGCCTTTGCCGGCATGCTGCTGATTGCCATCGCCGTTGCGATGGTGACCTGGACGGGGAAAAAGGCCTGAAGCTTCACGCCATCAGTATCGTGCAACTATGCCCCGCCTGACGTGGTGGACACGAACACCGCCACCGCGCAACGCCGTGCATCCGCCATAGCCATGGAAGCGCGCATATTCGCGACGCATCCCGGCGCGCCAGATCTGGCATTCGCGCGCTGAAAAGAAACACTGATATTCATTGGCCCAATCTACGCGATTGTCGCCGGACGCGTGATAGGCCCACCGCCCACCGGTGAAATGGCCGAGCCAAAGACCCGGCACGTCAAAGCGATCTGAATAGGGGGCGCAGGCTTTCGGAGACGTCCCGTGCGACCAGAAGGCGCTGGCCTGTTGCGGCGAAGCCAGAGCGGCAAACCCGGACAGCGCCGCGAGTGTCATGAGCATTTTCATTCGGTGTGGCATGGCGATGGACATGAAGCAGCTCCCTGCGAAATTGCGCTGACGGATTCGGCTCAAGTTAGCATGGCCTTTCGCCTACCGCCACGATTTGCCACCGGCAGGCAATTCCGGTTTGATGAAGCGGCAATGCGGCGCCCCGGTTCCACGGCGCCTTGTATTTGACCCTTGGCAGCGGCGGACTTCGGGATGGCGGACGATGAGGGAATCAAGTGGCAGGGCGCGGAAGATCTCTCGACTGCGCGGCTCGTGAAATCCAACGCCTGCGCGCTTGTTGCCGACCTGCGAGATCCCCTGATCCTGCCGCTCCTGCGCCCCGCCCCCACAGCCTTCGACTATCGTGATGAAGCGCGTCCAGGCGCGAGCGACAGGGCCTATTTTCTCGCGCGCCGTGCGGCGCTGCGTTCACTTGTTGGCCTTTGCGCGAACTGCAGGGCCGAGGATGTGATTATCGGGTACGATGAGCCCGGCGCGCCGCGCGTCAGAGAACCAGAAGGCTATTATGTTTCCGCCTCCGGACGAGGCGTATTAGCGGCGCTGGCCGTATCCCGCCATCCTGTCGGAATTGATCTTGAAATTCTTCACAAGGGCGTCGAAATCGTCAAAAGCGTTTTGCACCGTGTAGAACGCGCGGAGCTCGCCGATCTCTATGACGAACACAAGCAGCGTCAGTTCCTGCGAATCTGGACTGCGAAGGAAGCGTTCCTGAAAGCTGTTGGACTTGGGCTGAATATAGATCCAGCCGAAGTGCTGATCGATTTTTCCGGGGGGACAATCGAACGGATTTTTTATCGCGGGCAATCCGATCTTCTGGCCGGCGTCATCACCGAACGCCGTTTCGCAGACGCTGAGGCTGTGCTCGCTTGCGTCACGCTCCGCGCGCCCGCATCCGTCATTGATTGACAAGCCGCCGGGACTTATCGACAGTCGATGACACAGGTGCACCGGAGAATGCACAAGGAGAGGAAGGGTTACGCGCATGAGCCATATTCTCAACCCGCCCGCGCGTATCGGGCTGATAGGACTTGGCAATATGGGCCGTCCCATGGGGGCGTGTCTCGTCCGCGCGGGATTTGCCGTAACCGGATTCGATGTTTCAGAAGGAGCGCGCACCGTCTTTGCCAAAGACAGTGGAGCTTCCATCGCCGCTGATATGGCCGCTGCTGTTCGCGATGCGGACGTTGTCATCACCATGGTGCCTGATGGCAAGATTGTTCGTGCGCTCGTGGAAAGCCTGCAACGAGATTTGCAGGCCGGGACTGTCATCATCGACATGTCATCGTCAGAACCGATGGGCACGCGCGACCTCGGTGCGAAGATGATTGCAGCAGGTTTTGAATTTATCGATGCACCCGTGTCCGGTGGCGTGCGCCGCGCTGTCGATGGCTCGCTATCGATCATGGCGGGCGGCGACACTGCAACTCTCGATCGCGCGGGGCCAGTATTGTCAGCTATGGGCCGCACGATCTTTCGCACGGGACCACTTGGCTCGGGCCACGCCATGAAGGCTCTGAACAATTACGTGTCCGGCGCGGGCCTGATTGCTGCGTGTGAAGCCATCAATGCGGGGGCAGCTTTTGGCATCGATCCCGGTTTGATGGTGGACGTATTGAACGCCTCGACAGGCCGCAACAATTCAACTGAAGTGAAGATGAAGCAGTTCATCCTGTCGCAATCCTGGGGCTCCGGATTTTCAATCGGCCTGATGGCAAAGGATATTCGCACGGCAGGCGATCTTGCGGAAAAGCTCGGTGTCGCTGCGCCACTTGCTGAACATTGCGCTGATTTGTGGGACGAGGCTGTGGCGCGCATTGGCGGCGCGTGTGATCATACAGAAGTCCAGCGCTTTCTCGAAATGTATGGCAATGACGATGGCTGATATCTGGGAAGTCTATGCTGTCCGTTATGCGGAAACATTGACGCGCAGCACGCGCGACAACTTCATGGCATGGCAGGATATTCACGATGCGCCTATGCCGCTTGACTATTTCGTCTGGCTGCTGCGCTGCGGCAGCAGACATATACTGGTCGATACCGGCTTTAATGAAGCGGCGGCGGCCGCACGTAAGCGCAAGCTCATCATAAACCCCGTCGATGCCCTGGCGAAATTTGGCGTTGCAGCCGATGCGATCGGCGATGTCATCGTCACGCATTTTCACTACGATCATGCCGGGAATGTGGACCGCTTTCCCGCGGCAAAATTCCACGTACAAGATCGCGAGATGTCCTATGCCACGGGCCGCTGCATGTGCGAGCGTGTGCTGAGCGCGCCATTCGCAGTGGAGGGTGTGACGCAGATGGTGCGCCACGTTTACGCGGGCCGCGTGTGCTTTCACGACGGGCATGACGTGATTGCGCCCGGCATTGAAGTGCACCGCGTTGGCGGGCATTCAGACGGATTGCAAATCGTGACGGCAGAGACCAAGCGAGGCAGGCTCGTCATCGCAGGGGACGCTGCGCATTTTTACGTCAACATGCAGCGCAACAATCCCTTCCCCATTGTTGTGAATGTGGCGGACATGCTGTCGGGATGGCGGCTCATCGAAAAACTCAGCGATGGCGATCTCAATCGCGTCATTCCCGGGCACGACCCGTTAGTCAGCAGGTCCTTTGCGCCAGTACCTGCTGGCGGCGTGGATGTGTTTGCCTTGCACGAAGATCCGATTCAGCCAATCGGCGTTGTCGCCGGATCGTATTCGTAAACCCAGCCCGCTTTGAATATTGATTTGTCCGAACCAAAACGGCTGCGGAAGGCGACTTTAGCATCGCGCATCAAACGGGCTGCTGGCGAAGTCAGATGATTTTCTTTCGCCCGCTCGCGTGAGACGAGCTGCATGCGGGTTGTACGAGGTTTGCGTAAAGCCTCGTATCGCTGGAGTTTGGCTTCGATATTGCCTTCACTATCATCAAGCACGCGCGCGAGAATGCAGGCATCTTCCACAGCGCTTGCTGCGCCTTGACCGAGATAGGGCAACATGGGATGGGCGGAATCACCGAGCAATGAAACCTGCCTCTTGCTCCATTGCGGCAAGGGATCGCGATCATAGAGCGCCCATTTGTAATAGCGTTCGCTTTGATCGAAGAGTTGCAACAGAGCGTCGTTCCAGCGCGCGAATGTGCCGATCAATTCATCCTTTGTGCATTCAGTTGTCCAGGATTCTTCCGTCCAGGCATCGCTGTCATAGTGCGCGACAAAGTTCACCAGTTCGCCGCGGCGCACGCGATAATGCACGACATGGCCGTGCGGACCCCACCAGGCCGCGAGATCTTTCACATAGGGAATATTCGCCACGGCTTCCACAGGCACGAGGCCACGCCAGCAGATGCAACCGGTAAAATGCGGCGGCTGTTTACCATATAACGCATCGCGAACCGCTGAATGAATGCCGTCAGCACCAATCACGATATCGGCATCCACGCTGCTTCCATCGGTAAAGCGTGCATAGGCCGTCTTGCCGTTTGTGCCTGCATCTACGCAGGCTTTGCCAGTGTGAACGTGGGTCTCAGGCAACCGCTCAAGCAGCAGGCTTTGCAAATCGGCGCGATGCAAGGTGAGGTATTGCGCGCCATAGATATCCGAGGTCAATTTGCGCGGCTGGCGTGAAATGGGAAATGCCGTGCGCCAGCTTCGTGTGCATTGATACTCATCCTGCCAGCCCGCCTCTATAGCTTCGTTTTCAAAGCCCAACATGCGAAATGCCTTCAAAGCATTGGGGCTGAGATTCAATCCTGCACCAATTTCATTGATGTGCGAGGCCTGTTCATAAACCTCGAACTCCATGCCAAGACGGTGAAGTGCGAGCGCGGCGGCGAGCCCCCCGACGCCACCGCCTATGATTGCGACCTTTGGTTTGCGGCTCATGATTCAGTCTTTTTGATCGTGCGTGTGGTGTGGCGAAGTCTTGTAATGCATGCGCAGGAGATCATAACCGAAATCGTTGCCATTTGGCGTACGCACAATTGTATGTACGTGAAACTTGGCCGGCTCCTGATTGGTGAGGAAGACACCGGCGTGGTGATCAAACTCAATGAAGATCACGGGACTCTGGATGCGATAATAAAATGGATTGTC
The DNA here is from genome assembly GCA_947474545.1 of Beijerinckiaceae bacterium. Taxonomy (GTDB): domain Bacteria; phylum Pseudomonadota; class Alphaproteobacteria; order Rhizobiales; family Beijerinckiaceae; genus Terripilifer. Next base: position 26,680 of record CANJJI010000043.1, read on the forward strand.
GTCGCCGGTGCCGCCGATCCAGCAGAAATGCGTGTCCTTCAGATGGCGTTCGATTTCCGCAAGGCGCGCCTGCAGGGGACCGGAGGGCAGGGACATAAGATAACGCTGCACCAGATCCATCAACGCGCTCTGGTGGGCTGGCGAGATATCGCTGACGCGGAGGCCCTCATACGGCACAATGCGATTATCCTGATAGGCGCCGCCGAAATTGAGATTGTCGGCGAAATGGCGGCGTCCCTCGGGCAGATCGCCGCCCATCATTGAATGGGCGACAATGGCGCGGCGCTGCTCCTCTTTCGAGAAGGATTGCATCAGCGCCAGGCCTTCGCGTTCCTCGTCCTCGAATAGTCTGATGCCTTTGAAAGGGCCTTGATCGGCATGCACAGGCTCTGCGCCCCAGAAGGCCGGCGTCAACGTCATCTGTCCATTGATCACCAAACAATTCAGCGCGAGGTGATGGCCAAACAATTGCCAGCCCCACGGCTCTGTCGCATGGGGCGTACCAAACAGACAGAAAATATACGACCATTCGCCGAGAATGGCTGCCCCGCCAATGATGTCGCCTAAAAACCTGTTGAGGCGCATGACATCGCGCGCCAGATCGTAACCATGCCGGCTCATGCTGGCGCGCAGCACGTTCATGGTGGCTTCCTGCACCGTGGAAGAGACTTCATCGAGACGAAGTCCATAATGTTCGACATAGAGTTCGGTATTCTGCCAGCGCCGCCATTGCTGCGAATCCACCGGGAACCACATAGCCTTTTTCTGGTCTTCGCCGAGCAGGGCGAGAAGTCCTGCAACAGCCTGCATCATCTCAGCGACAGGCGCGCCTTCGGGCTTCAAATGATAGAGATCCGGGATCACGTGGCCGTCCGTGGTCATGCCCTTGAATGGTTCCTGAAAAAGCTTTTCCCATGTACCGAACAGAATGGGCGCGCGCGGGCCGGATAATCTTTGCGCCGTATGTTCGCGCGGCGTCGCTCCACCCATCTTGGAGCCGAAGGGTGGCACGTATTTGTGATAATCATTCTCGGGGTGATGATGATCGTGGTGATCGCCGGGGCCATGGCTATGCGGGCCGTGACCGTGATCATGCGAGTGACCGTGATCGTGCGTATGGTCGCTCATGCGCTTCCCCCTTGAAAAACGTGATGGGGCAAGGATAGCTTTATCCCCGGTGATGCGCCAGAAGTTTGAGGCAGATGGCTTCGAATTGCCGCTGCTCCACTTCGCTCAACGGGGCAAGCAGGTTTTTTTGTACCGCCTCGACTTTCGGCTTCACCGATGCGATCATCCTGTGGCCTGCCGCCTTCAGCACAAGCGCATTGGAGCGGCGATCTTCTGCAGAAGCAACGCGCGCAACAAGGCCTTTCTGTTCGAGCCGGTCGATGACGCCGCCCATGGTTGCCCGGTCATATCCGATCAGGGCGGCAAGTGCTGCCTGCCCAATGTTCGGGCGATCGCTGATCGCGCAGAGCGCCGCAAATTGCACGGGCGTCAGGTCACCATTTACTTCCTCGGCGAACAGCCGCACAGCGACCTGCTGCAATCGCCTCACAAGATGACCGGGCATCGAATGGACGAAGAGGCCACTGCGTCCCGGTTCGCTGGATCCAGATTCAGCGCTGGCTCGTGAACTGTTCAATCGAGGCATTTGGCGACTGTCCAGCCGTAAAGCCATTCGAGCGCGTCGTAATAGCGATCCTGTGTACGACCCTTCCAAAGTGAATTGCGCACGAGACGCTCGGCGCCCGCCGCGTGGAAAATGCGGCCCATCTCGCGCGCCGACAATTGCACGCGCGCGGTGCGGGGAATGCGGATCGTCTCATACATGCGGAAGGCTTTTTCGATATCGCGATCACACACGCGCAATGTTTCACGCAAGGTCACTGCGTCTTCAAGCGCCATGCAGGCGCCCTGGGCCATATATTGCAAAGGCGGGTGAGCCGCATCGCCGAGAAGTGTTGCACGTCCCTCGCCCCATTTAGTTGTCGGCTCGCGGTCGGCGGTCGCCCAGCGCTGCCAGACATTGGCTTTTTCCAGTACCTTGCGCGGCTTCGGGCTGATGTTTGTGAAATAGGACAAAAGTTCCTCGCGCGAGCCTTCGCGCACGTTCCATTCCTCCTTTTCACGACTGTGAAACGTGACGACCACGTTGAATTCCTCGCCGTTCCGCAAGGGATAGTGGACAATGTGATATTTCGGACCGGCCCAAAGGGTCGCCGCATTCCAGCGTAAATCGTCTGGAAACTCTTCGCGCGGAACCACCGCACGGTAAACCACGTGACCGGAGACTACGTGGGGGTCGTTCAAAAGCTTCTGCCGAACAACGCTTTTTACGCCATCGCAGCCAATGATGGCCGCGCCTTCAAAAGTGCGCCCTTTGGCGTCTTTCACCCGGGCATAGGTATCGCCGATATCCGTTTCGACAATGCGGCAATCGGTGTGAATGCGGATGTTCTGATGTGTCTGGGCTTCTTCATAGATCGACAGATGAATGTCGGCCCGGTGAATGACAGCGTAGGGATTGTTGAAACGCTGACGGAAAGGCTCGCGTGTTTCAAGACGCCCGATCAGCGATTCATCGAGGGCATCCAGCATCAAAAGTTCATCGTTGTAGACAGCGCGCGCTCGGGCGCGAGGACCGCAGCCCAGAGCGTCCATCGCCGCAAATGCGTTCGGGCCTAGCTGAATACCCGCGCCAATTTCGCCAAGCTCGGAGGCCTGTTCCATCAGATCGACTTCAAAGCCCGCCTGAGACAGAGCCAGAGCCGCCGCCATCCCGCCGATACCACCACCTACGAGCAGAATTGTATTGTCGCGTGAGCCTGCCATGAAAATCTCCCTCGCCTGCGGGGCTATGATGTCTGCGAATAATTGTATGTATACTTACAATAAGTGTACTGTCAATCCTCCCCTGCGCGGCGCTGCGCACAACGAGGAAGCCGCGAGGTTCTTTCTGGCTATTCTGCGTCGGGCTGCTTCTCCGGCGCCGCATCAGCAAACGCCTTCACGTTCTTGCACGCCGCTTCGGCCTCCAGCAGCCGCTTGAAACCCGAGACGTCCGCGCCGAAACGGCGCGCGTTGCCCATTTGCGGGATCAGGCAGATATCGGCGAGGGTTGGCGTTGCGCCAAAACAGAACGGACCTTTTTCGTGTGCGAGCAAGGCTTCGCAAGCCGCCAATCCCTCATAATTGGTGCGGCGCGCCCATTCGTTGACTTCGGCATCGCCGTGTCCGAGCGCGCGCACGTTGTTCAGCACGAGCAGGTTCTGCACGGGATGGATTTCGCAGGCGATGACATAGGCAAACGCACGTACTTTGGCGCGGGCGATGGGGTCTTTGGGCAACATCGGCGGATTGGGGTGCGTCTCTTCCAGCCATTCGAGCATGGCCATGGATTGTGTCAGCACGTTGCCGTCATCGGTTTCAAGCGCTGGCACAAGGCCCTGTGGGTTGAGTTTCAAGAAATTATCCGAGCGCTGTTCGCCCTTGCGCAGATGATAAAAGGCCTGCTCGGCCTTCAGGCCCTTGAGGCCGAGCGCAATACGTACACGATAGGAAGCCGAAGAGCGGAAATAGCCGTGAAGTTTCATGTTTCCTCGCATTGGTTTTTGTTGCCGGCGATAGGCATCGCCAAGTGATAGACACCTAGACCGCCAGCGTCCCTTGATCAATTCTTCTCATTGTCCGGACTGGCTTGCGCCTTCACTTCCCCCGGCAAATCGTAATTCTTCTTGTTCACCTCGGCGAGATAAGCGCCAAATGACAAGGGGGCCTGCGGCGGCGGATAACCTTCGCCCTTGCAGCTTGGCCAGGCATCAATGGCGATATCCACGCGCGGCCCGATGAAGAAGGGCACGGAATAGCGTGTCTGGCCCGTGCGATTGATGACGCGATGGGGAGCCGAACGATAGCGTTCGTTGGTCCAGCGCCTG
>CANJJI010000044.1 GCA_947474545.1 Beijerinckiaceae bacterium
CGCAGGCTGAGCGGGAAACGAAAATAGAGCCAAACCGCGTTGGCGATCACCTCGGCGGGGAAACGATGACGACGGTACAAGGGGTCATGAGTTTTCATCCCCGTTCCATACCCGCGCCGCTACCACATTCCGTTAACGTGACGGTGCCCCTCCAGGTTCTTCCTCGTGCGATTTCATATCGAGGCTAATACCTCCAAATTTTGATCGGTTGGACCCATTCGTTGATTGAATGGACAGAAACAGTATTCACCTGACTGTCGCCGCGCTTTGTGCTGCAGGCTTGCCCTCACTCCGCCGCCTTCGCCCCCGAGCTCTCAGCATACCGGCTCACGGGTCTTGGCAGGCCCAGAATATCCCGCAAGGTCGGGCCTTCATAGGCCGTGCGATAAAGCCCGCGCTTCTGCAATTCCGGCACGACCAGCTCAACAAAATCATTCAGCCCGATGGGATAAACTGACGGCACAAAGTTGAAGCCGTCGCAGGCGCCGTTTTTGAACCAGCGCTCCATTTCATCCACCACTTCTGTGGGCGTGCCGATGATCGAATAATGCCCGCGTGAAGCGGCAAAACGCTGACAGAGCTGGCGCAGGGTGGGTGGCTTGCCGTCAATGAATTCTTTCGACCAGGCCTTGATCATGTCCGAGCGGCTGGAGATCACCTTGTTCTCCGGCAATTCCGGCAGGGGCTCATCGAGCGCATAGGAACTGACGTCATGTCCGAGACGGCTCGACAAGAGCGCGAGGCCGAGATCGGGATGCAGCAGCTCCTGCAATTGTCTGAATTTCGCCTGCGCTTCTTCGTGCGTTGGCGCAACAATCACCGACAGGCCCGGCATGATCTTCAAATGATCGGGCGAGCGGCCAAAGGCCTTCATGCGGCCTTTCAGATCGGCATAAAATTCCTGCGCACTTTCGATGGCGTCATGAGCGCAGAAGACAATTTCCGCCGTTTCGGCCGCCAGGGCGCGGCCGTCTTCTGACAGGCCGGCCTCCACGATGACAGGCTGGCCCTGCGGCGTGCGCGCCACGTTCAGCGGCCCGCGCACATCGTAATAATCGCCGTGATGATTGAGCACATGCATCTTGGCGCGATCGAAGAAAACGCCAGTCTCCTTGTTACGCACGAAGGCGTCATCATCCCATGAATCCCACAGGGCCTTCACGACATTGACGAACTCGCGACCGCGCTTGTAGCGCTCTTTCTTGGGCAGATGCGGCTCTTTGGAAAAGTTCTGTGCCTCGGTTTCGTTGCCCGAAGTCACGACATTCCATCCAGCGCGCCCATTGCTGATATGATCCAGCGTCGCAAATTTGCGCGCGATGATGAACGGCTGCTCGAAGCTTGTGGTAGCCGTGCACACGAGACCGATGTTTTTCGTATACGCCGAGAGCGCCGACAACAGCGTATAGGGTTCCAGCCAGGCGGTGTAATGTACGCGATCGATGGCGGATTCAGCGCCGGTCCAAACGGTCTGGGAATCGGCTGAGAAGAGCATGTCGAAAAGGCCGCGCTCCGCCGTCTGCGCCATTTCGATGAAATGGGGGAAATGGACGCCTGCATCCGCATGGGCCTGGGGATGACGCCAGGAGGCGATGTGATGCCCGCAGGGCCGGATGAACAGGCCGAGTTTCATGTGCTGGGGCATGGCTTTCTCCCTTTGATCTCTTACGCCCATTCATAGCGCGCGCCACCTGAGGCGTCATCCGGTAAAAGGGGCGGCATTTTATCCCGCTGCACAAGCGTGTAAGAAGGTTGCTATCCTGGTTCGCCGCTACGCTTCGGACGGCCCGGCAAAGCTGGAGGAAATCTTGCCACGCAAACTTCGCATCGCCATCATCGGAGGCGGCATTGGCGGCCTGACGGCTGCGGCGGCGCTCCGTGCGCGCGGCTATGAAATCAACGTCTACGAACGCGCATCTTCTCTCAGCGAAGTGGGCGCAGGCATACAGATCGGCCCCAATGGCGTTCGCGTACTTTATGCGATGGGCTTCAAGCCGCAGCTGGACGCCGTTGCGTGTTCGACGCCGAAATTCGTGTCGCTCACGTTCGATACGGCGAAATTCCGGCTGTCAGAACCGCTCTCCGACCTTTCGGTTGGAAAATATGGCGTGCCCTATCTGACCATGCATCGCGCTGATCTCTATGGCGCGCTCGTGAAAGATGTGCCTGACACCAACGTACAGCAGGAGCAAAACTGCATCGGCGCTTTTACCCGCGGGGATGTGGCTATTGCACGCTTTGAGGGCGGCCGCGAAATCGAGGCAGACGTCATCATCGGTGCGGACGGCGTACGCTCAGCCGTGCGCGAAAGCCTCTTCGGCCAGGATGCGCCGCGCTATACTGGCCAGACCTGCTTTCGCGCCATGGTGCCGATGGATGTGGTGCCCGATGCCATCGGGCCGGACAAAGCCAACCTGCATGTCGATAACGCTGGCTGGATCGGCCCGAAGGGGCATGTGATCTGCTATCCCATTCGCGCGGGGAAAATGCTCAATCTCTTCTGCGGATTTGTGAACGACGCATGGGCTGAAGAATCCTGGACCGTACCAACATCACAAGATGAAATGCAGCAGGTATTTGCGGGCTGGAGCCCCATTTTGCTGGACATACTTTCCCATGCAGAAGCGGGCTTCAAATGGGGCCTGCATGATCGCGACCCCATGAAGCAATGGACGAAAGGGCGCGTGACATTGCTCGGCGACGCCGCCCATCCCATGATGCCAACGCTTGCGCAGGGTGGCTGCATGGCAATCGAGGACGGCTGGTCCATCGCGCGCTGCATTGATGAGCACGCCGGCGATATCCCGCGCGCGCTGGCAGCTTATGAAGAAGAACGCCGTCCGCGTACCTCGCGTGTGCAATTGCAGGCGCGGGAGCAATTTCTCAACAACAAGAAAGTGCCTGCTCCGCCGCCACTTTCACGCGAATGGATTTTTGCGTGGGATGCGACCACGGGACGGGATGATGCGGCGTAGATGGCGCTCACGCCACCGATGGCAGATCCCGCAATTGCGGCGCAACCTGTTCCATGAAGGCGCGCATGGAGCGCTCGCGCGTTTGCCGTGTGCCCCATGATTTACCGATGAGCATCAGTAACTGACCAAAGCCGCCCGATTTTTCCCAGGCTTGCTTGAGTTCCCTGGCCACTTCATCGGGCGTGCCGACTGTGTAGAGGCCGTGCTCGACGACGTCTTCAACCGTGATGTTGTCGCCGGTCAGCGGCAGCTTGTAGACGTTGCGGGCGAAATTCATCAATCCACGCTTCACCTGAAAGCTCAATTCATAATTGACTTCCTCGCGCATCTCCTCGATGGCCTGTTTCTTCGAATCTGCAATGTATATGAGCCGCGAAACGGAGATGTTCTTGCGTGGATCCTTTTGACCTACCGCATCGGCGGCGGCGCAGTATTTGTCTGCTTTCATCTTCAGCATATGCGGTGGCTCAAGAAACGCGGACAGCAATGTCCAGCCGTTTTCACCCGCCATTTTCAGCATTTCGGGCTGATCGGTCGCTGTCGCCATGGGCATGGTTGAGCCTGCGAAAGGACGCGGCAAAGCTGTGATGCCCTTTCCTTTCCAGAACTTGCCGTCCCAGTCGAAGGGCGTCTCGCTGGACCAGCATTTCTGAATCACTTCGAGAGATTCGCGCAGCCGCTCATGGCGGTCCTCATAAGTCTTGCCGCGCTCCTCGGAGAACATGGGATGGGGAAATCCCGAGCCGAAGCCGAAGATGAAGCGATTGCCGCCGATCACATTGTCAGTTGTCGCCGCCTGTATGGCGACATCGACAGGATGTTGCAGATGGGCAACCTTGATCGCTGCGCCGAAGCGGATTTGTTTTGTCAGCGCTGCCGCCTTGCACATCAGCAATTCAGGCACGGGGAGAACATCGACCTTGTCGATATAGACCGGCTCGCTGTGATGTTCGCTGATATAGGCATCGCGAAAGCCGAGTTTGTCGGCCAGAATGATCTCGTAAAGGTCTTCCTCATAGGTCTTGAAAGGCGTTGTTGCGCGGCGAAAACCATTTGACCAGATACCGAATTCCATTGTGTCCTCCCGGGACGTTCCCGTGCGGCGTGTACACCGCAAAATGTTGCGCGTCTGGCGCAGGCGATGAGAAAGTTAGAGCGGGATTTTATAAAAACCGCAAGGGGGCTTGCGGCTCACGTCAACTTTCCGATGCCCGCTTTTCAATGGCCTGCCAGCCCGGCAGGCCCACGACATCGAGATAATCTGAAAAAGGCATAGCGGTCTCTTCATAGCTCATGGCGAATGCGCCACTCTTGAGATCGCGCAGAGAGTCTTCCATCACCTTGGCGACGCGAATGAGCATATGCAGCCCGTAGACCAGAATGTTCAGGCCGAGTTCGCCATATTCTGCCGGTTTGAGCACGGGCGACTTGCCGCCTTCCAGCGGATTGGCAAGCAGCGGCACATCAAAGCTGCGGCCGATGATTTCGAATTCTTTCAGATTCTGCGGCGCTTCGATGAACAGAGCGTCCGCGCCCGCTTTCACATAAGCCTCCCCGCGCCGCAGGGCTTCATCGAGCCCCAGAGGCGCGCGCGCATCCGTGCGTGCGACAATAAAAGTATCGGAATTGCGGCGTTCGGTGCAGACCGCGCGGATTTTCTCCGCGTGTTGCTCCATCGGCACGACGCGCTTGCCGTCCAGATGGCCGCAGCGCTTGGGCCATTGCTGATCCTCGATCATGATGGCGGATGCGCCCATCAACTCATAAGTATGCAGCGCATGCACAGCGCATTTGGCGTCGCCATAGCCATCGTCCATATCGACAAATGCAGGCAGTGTGCTGGCGCCGAGAATGTCGCGCACAGCTGTGCTGATTTCACCGAGTCCTTTCAGCCCGATATCGGGCACGCCATAGCGCGTACCAACCACCGGAAAGCCGCCGATGAACATGGTGGAAAAGCCCACCCGTTGTGCGAGCCGGGCGGAGAGCCCGTCAAACACGCCGGGCACAACGAGGGTTTCGCCCGTCGTGACGACAGAGCGGAAGGAAGTGGCAGCCATAAGTCTCTCCAGAAAACGCCGGGTCTAAGCCTTGAACGCCGGGATCACTTCCTTGCCGAACAGGTCGATCGAGCGTTGCACCATGTCTGGCGGCATCAGGCCAATTTCGTGGTTGCAACAAAAGATGTCGTAACCGATCTTCTTCTTGCCTTCGGCCAGTTTCTTGATGACCGTTTCAGGAGAGCCAACGATAGCAAGGCCATTTTCCAGGTTGTACTCATAGCTCTGGCGCGCCTTGAACATGGTTTCGCCGCGCATCTTGTCGTCGGGACGCTCGCTGTCGCGGCCCATGCCGCGCGCATGCGTACCCCAGCCAATACGGGTTTTCTCGATTTCACCGCCGCCGACGGGCACAGCGCCACCTTCGCGCGCAACAAGATATTGCCGCGCCTGTTCATGCGCCTTCGCATCGGTTTCGGCCACATGGACCTGCCGCATCAGGAACACGCGCGGCATCGGTCCTTCGTGCTTACATTCGTGCCAGACCTTGCGGTAATGATCGAACTTGCGTGCGATGACATCGTCCGTGTCCAGGTTCTGCGCGACGTGATAATTGTTCTTCGCGGCCCATTCGAGCGCGGGATCTGAATGGACGGCCGCCCAGATCGGCGGATAAGGTTTCTGGAAGGGATGAGGACGCGGCAAGGCTTCGTCGAATTTGAAATACTTGCCCTCGAACGTTACTTCGCTCTGTGTCCAGGCCATCTTGACGATTTTAAGGATTTCTTCGGATATCGCAGCACGCTGATAAAAATCCACGCCCCAGCGGATGAATTCATGCTCGTGTACGCCGATGCCTGACCCGAACTCCACCCGTCCGCGCGACAATTGATCGAGCATCGCAACATCCTGAGCGAGGCGAATGGGATGATAGAACGGCAATTGCCACATCATCGCACCGATGCGAATTTTCGATGTTTCACGCGCGACTGCCGTGAGAAATACGTTGGGCGAAGTGATGCGTCCTACTGGCGAATTCTGATGTTCGATGACGAAATAAGAATGCCAGCCATCGCGCTCCAGTTGCTGGGCGAGGCGGATATGTTCGTCATAGACGTCGGCCATATTGGTGTCACGGCCCGAATAGCCGCCGACGGCGTCCCAGAGGGCAAAGTCGATTTTCGTCATGGTGCGTTTCCCGTGATGTTTTTGATTGCTGGCTGAGTATCCGACAGCAAGGCGGCAAGCGCAAGCTGCGCTCTGTCCAACACACTGCGTGATTTTGTCAGGCGAAAGCGGGAACCACCTGATCGGCAAATCTGTGCATCTCTTCCTTCACGCGGACCGGATCTTTCAGTCCAAGGTTGAAATAGAGAATGACTTCATCAAAACCGCCGGCCTCAACTTTGGTCTTCAAAGTCTCGATCATATGGGCGGCGTTGCCGATCAGGACATTGTTGGGGTTGAAGTCCTCCGGTTTCTGCGTCTGGTATTTTTCCACGATCTTTTCGAAATAGTGATAGTTCGCGGGCGCTGTTCTGGGATCGCCAGGAAACGCCGGGGACGTACATTCCTTGTGGTATCGCAATTGCCGCAGGCGCGCCGTCATGTCCTCTTCCGGCGTATCGGCGAAATGGATGAAGTAGCTGGTGATGATGCGTCCCGGCTTCGTACCCGCCTTCATGCACATTTCGCGATAGATGTTGGCGGTATTCACCAGCGAACCATGTGCAGCCGAGGCCTGCCCGGCAGCCACAACCAGCCCCGCGCCATAGCGGGCAGCCAGCTCCATCGTCGGGCGTGAAAAAGCCGCTACATGAATGGGCAACGGTTTCTGCACCGGCATCGGCGTTACATATAGGTCTTCGAACTGATAATATTTGCCCTTGTGGGTGACAGTCTTTTCATCGCCCCACAGACGCGCAAGAATCTCGAGTCCTTCCGCAAAAATCTCCGAATTGCGCTCGAAATCTGCGCCGAACGGCGCATATTCGCGCCGGTCATAGCCACGCCCAGTCGCAAAATCGACGCGCCCGTTCGACAACATGTCCAGTGTCGCCCAATCTTCGGCCACGTGAACGGGGTGGTGCAGCGGCAGCACGTTGATGGCCGGCGCGAGACGTATTTTTTCGGTCTTTGCCGCTAGGTGAGCGAGCAGAATATGCGGCGCGGAGTTCACGCCCAGGGTTGAAAAATGATGCTCGCCGATCCAGGCGGAATGAAAGCCCAGTTTCTCTGCCAGCAGGGCCTCTTCCAGAATTTGCGCGACCAGCTGGTTCGGCGTCCGGGGATTGTTGGCGTAGTTATTGTCGCTGAGTGTAAAATACCCGAATTTCATGGCGTTTCCATCTATCTTGCGATTGTTATGGAGATCATTCTATCCTGAATTCCAAAATTGCAAGCGCGCAATGGCGCGGCGAAAGAGGCGGGAAATTTGACTATGAAAACAGCTCTCATCACCGGCGCCGGGCCGGGCCTTGGCGCATCGCTTGTGCGGCGTTTTCGCAAGGAAGGTCTGTATGTTGCGGCCCTGGCGCGCAATGGTGCGCGACTTCAGGAGTTGTTCGACGGCGATCCCGGCGTCACCTGTATTGCCGGGGATGCCACCGAGCCGCAGACGGTTGCCAATGCAGTGGCGCAGATCGAAAAGATTGGTCCTCTTGAAGTCGCCATCGCCAACAGCGCGGGCTGGAAAATTGCGCCGCTACTGGAACTGGAGGCGCAGGATTTCGAGACGCTCTGGCGCGCCGGATGTCTCACCGCCTTCAATCTCGCTCGAGCAGCAGGGCCGGTGATGGCTGCGCGAGGTCAGGGTACGTTGCTGTTCACAGGGTCAGCTGCGCAAATGCGTGCGGGGCCCGGCTTTGGCGCCATGGCTGTGGCGAAAACGGGACTGCGGGCGCTTTCTCAGGCACTCGCCAGGGAACTCGGCCCCAAAGGTGTGCATGTCGGCCATGTCGTGATTGATGGACCCATCAATTCCGCGCGCACACGGGCAGCCAATACGAATCACAATCGCCTGATCGATCCGGACGGGATCGCGGCCGTGTTCCACGCCCTTCATCTGCAACCGCGCCTTGCCTGGAGCAATGAAATCGACGTGCGAACCTTCAGCGATTGGCTTGCATGATTGCGGCATTCGAAGGGACTGTTTAAAGGATACAGAAAGCAGAATTCCGCAAGCGAGGAACGCCCTTCATGACCATTCCTTCCGGCAATATCGAAGAACTCGCGGCGCGCCTGCGCTCTGCGACGGAAACGGGCAAGGCCATCGCCCCGATCCGAGATGAGCTCGCCGATGGCGGTGTGCCAGCCGCCTACGCGGTCCAACAGGCCAATACCGATTATTATCTGGCCCATGGTCGCCGCCTTTCCGGCCGCAAGATCGGGCTCACTTCCAAGGCTGTGCAGAAGCAGCTTGGGGTGGATTCGCCGGATTTCGGCATGTTGTTTGCGGATATGGAAGTGCCTGATGGTGAGGAAATCGCACTCTCCCGACTCATGCAGCCGAAGGTCGAGGGCGAGATCACACTCGTCCTGGGCCATGATCTGACACATGAGCAATTGACGCTCACCGATGTGATGTCTGCCGTCGCCTATGCCTTGCCCTCCATCGAAATCGTCGGCAGCCGCATTGAGAACTGGAATATCCGGCTGCTGGATACGGTCGCCGACAATGCATCGTCCGGCCTTTACGTTCTGGGCGGACGACCGGTCAAACTGGAGGAAGTCGACTGGCGGCTCTGCGGCATGGTGATGGAGCGGCGCGGCGAACAGGTTTCGTTCGGCGCGGGGGCAGCGTGCCTTGGCAATCCGCTCAATGCGGCGCTCTGGCTCGCACGCACAATGGTAGACGTCGGTGCGCCGCTGAAAGCAGGTGATGCGATCATGACGGGCGCGCTCGGGCCGATGGTTGCTGTCGAGCCGGGCGACGTGATGGAAGTGCGCATCAACGGGCTCGGATCTGTCCGCGCCGTCTTTGGCCGCTGAAAAGAAGGAAAATGGACATGGCCGCCAAAAAGCCCGTCAACAAAAAGAAGCCTGCTGCGAAAGCGGCCGCCAAACGCGTTGTGAATATCAATGTGATCGCAAAATCACTTGACGATGCCGCGCGCGAGGCCAAAGCCATTGCGCAGATTTCAGGCGCCGTCGAACTCACTCTCGACCAGGCCTATCAGGTGCAAAAGCAGATGATCGCCCTGCGCCTGAAACGCGGCGAACGCCGTGTCGGCATCAAAATGGGATTCACCAGTCGCGCAAAGATCGTGCAGATGGGAATCTCCGACATGATCTGGGGCCGCCTTACCACCGGCATGATCGTGGAAGAAGGCGGACCCATTGATTTTTCACGCTACGTACATCCGCGCGTCGAACCAGAAATCGCCTTTCTTCTGAAACGCCCGCTGTTTGGTCTTGTGACGCCCATGCAGGCCATGGAGGCGGTGGAAGCCATCGCGCCCGCGCTGGAAATCATCGACTCGCGCTATGATAATTTCAAATTCTCGCTGGCGGATGTGGTGGCGGATAATGCCTCCTCGTCAGGATTTGTAACGGGACCGTGGGTGAAGCCTGATATTGATTTTTCCAACCTCGGCCTCGTGCTGAATTTCGATGGCAAACCTGTGCAGATTGGCTCGACCGCCGCCATCATGGGGCATCCGGTACGTTCGCTGGTCGCCGCCGCGCGCTTCGCCGCCGAGGCGGGCGAGCCCTTGCAGACCGGCTGGATCATCATGGCGGGAGGCGCGACTGCCGCTGAGGCGCTTTCGCCTAATCAGCACGTCGAAATGGAAATGGAAAAAATGGGCCGAGTGTCATTCTCGACGCGCGGTTGATTCCTGCTGTCTTCCCGGAAAATGCACAGCATTTATCCGGGACCTCAAAGTCGATGCTGGATGGCGATCCCGGATCGCCCAGGGCGTCCGGGATGACACTGTCTCTCAGGAGTTTACAGAATGTCCAAAATAAAATGCGCCATCATCGGCTCCGGCAATATCGGAACCGATCTGATGATCAAGATTGCGCGCACGGCAAAGCATCTGGAAATGGCCGCGATGGTGGGCATTGATCCGCAATCGGACGGGCTCGCGCGCGCTGCCGGCCTTGGCTATGCGACGACCCATAAAGGCGTCGAGGGATTGCGCAGCTTACCAGGCTATAAGGACATACAGGTCGTGTTCGATGCAACGTCGGCCCGCGCGCATATCACCAATGATGCGGTGCTGCGCAAGGATGGCAAGAAGCTTATCGACATGACGCCCGCTGCCATTGGCCCGTTCACGGTGCCGGTGGTGAATCTTGAAGCCAATCTCAACGAGCCCAATGTCAACATGGTCACATGCGGCGGGCAGGCGACGATCCCGATTGTGCATGCGGTCCGCCAGGTGAGTGATCGGGTGATCTATGCGGAGATTGTGTCATCCATCGCGTCGAAATCGGCGGGGCCCGGAACGCGTGCGAATATCGACGAATTCACCGAAACAACATCGAAAGCCATTGAAACTGTTGGCGGCGCGGAACGCGGCAAGGCTATCATCGTGCTTAATCCGGCGGAACCTCCGCTGATGATGCGCGCAACTGTATTCACGCTTTCCTCAGGCGGATCGCAAGAGGCGATTGAGAAATCCATCAACGGCATGGTTAACCGCGTGCGTGAATATGTGCCCGGCTACCGCCTGAAACAGAAAGTGCAGTTCGAGCATATCGGCGACAATGCGCCGGTGCGCATTCCCGGCATCGGTCTTTGCGCTGGTCTCAAAACCACAGTGTTTCTGGAAGTAGAGGGTGCAGCGCATTATCTGCCCGCCTATGCCGGCAATCTCGACATCATGACGTCGGCTGCGCTCGCAACGGCCGATCTCTGGGCCGCGAAACAATTGCAAAGGGAGATTGCATAATGGCGCGCCCGAATAAAAATAAAATCTATGTTCAGGACGTGACCCTGCGTGACGGCATGCACGCCATCCGCCATCAATATGGCATGGAGGCCGTGCGCGCCATCGCCCGCGCGCTGGATGACGCGAAGGTGGACGCAGTTGAAATCTGCCACGGCGATGGCATTAATGGCTCGTCGTTCAACTATGGCTTTGGCAGCAATGATGACAAGGACTGGGTCGCCGCGGTCGCCAGCGAGCTGAAACACGCGGTTGTAACCGTGTTGCTAATCCCCGGCATCGGCACCCTGCACGATCTGAAAGAATCCTACGAGCAGGGCGCGCGCAGCGTTCGCATCGCCACCCATTGCACGGAAGCCGATGTCGCCGCGCAACATATTGAGGCAGCGCGCAAGATGGGCATGGATACCGTGGGTTTTCTGATGATGGCGCATATGACGCCTACGGAAAATCTCGTGAAACAGGCCAAGCTGATGGAGAGCTATGGCGCGGAATGCGTTTACATCACAGATTCCGCCGGCGCCTTGTTGCCGGGCCAATATTACGAGCGCGCCAAGGCCTTCCGGGATGCGCTGAAACCGGAAACAGAAATCGGCGTGCACACCCATCACAATCTCACGCTTGGTGTTGCCAATGCGACCGCGGGTATTGAGGCAGGCGCAGTGCGTGTCGATGCGTCACTCGCAGGAATGGGAGCGGGCGCAGGTAATGCCCCGCTGGAAGCTCTCGTCGCTGTGCTCAACCGTATGGGCATCGAGAATGGCTGCGATCTCAACAAGCTCATGGATGCTGCCGACGATCTCGTGCGTCCCTTGCAGGATCGCCCTGTGCGGGTGGACCGGGAATCGCTTTCGCTTGGTTATGCCGGCGTTTATTCCAGCTTCCTGCGCCATGCTGAAAATGCGTCGAAACTCTATGGCGTCGACACACGCTCCATTCTCACCGAACTTGGCGCACGCCGCATGGTCGGCGGGCAGGAGGACATGATTGTCGACGTGGCGCTGGATATGGTGAAGCAGACGCAGGCGGCGAAATAATTATTTCGCACCATGTGAAGAAAAGTGGCTGCGCAAAAGCTCCCGCAACGATCCTTCCATCAGAATTGCTATTCCCAGCCGCGCGCCAAGAATCATGCCTGCGACGGTGACCGGCCAGGTCACCGCCATCAAAGAGCCCGCAGTCAGCCCCTGTCCTATCGTGCAGCCCCCGGCCAGCACGCCGCCAAACCCCATCAGCACAGCGCCGGTGAGGTGGCGGCGCATTTCGTGGTGATCGTCATAGGCTTCCCAGCGGAATTGGGTTTTGGATTTCGCGTGAATAAAGGCGCCCAGCACGACGCCGGGGACGGTCATCACGCCGAAGTCCAGCCATTCTGCATGGCTTCCCGCCACAGCGAAAAGGGCGCGCGCGACCGGCGCCACAAAGGTCAGCGATTGTACGCGAACATTGTTTGAGAAATCATCTGCAAGAATGCCCGTCACGCACCAGCCCGCGATGATGGCCATTCCAAGAACAAGCCCAGCTGTCAGTAGCCGCCTTGTCTGGCGCAGACGCGCGTCTCGCAAAGCCCATCCGCCAAGCGCAATCGCTGCTATCAAAGCAACCGGCAGTCTCACGTCCTGCGCTGTCAGGTGGTTCAAAATCCCGGGCCATTCCGAAGCAACGGCTCCGGGCATAGGCAGACTGACGCGTTCAAGGACATCGATCCGCAAGGACGAGAGCATGCCGCGCAATGTCGCATAGGCGACAGTGCCGAAAACGAGCATGGAAATCAGACTGCGCAAATCGCCGCTTCCCAGGCGCACCAGCGAGCCGAAAGCGCATGTGCCAACAAACGCCATGCCCAGTCCAAACAGCACAGACCCAATCGCCGCAGACAGCCAGGGTACATGCGCGGGCACATAAGTCGTACGTCCGGAATCAAACAGGCCGAATATGATGAGGAGCTGCATGCCTATGATAGCTATCGCCAGCGCCAGCGCGAAGGTTTTGAGGCCGCGCCAGTCCCGTCCCATCAGCCCGTCCTCAATTGCGGCGAATGAACACAGACGTCCGCGATGCACCGCAAATCCCGCCGCGCAGCCGATCAGAAATCCTGACAAGGCCACGGCCCAGCCCGGCATGATCCCTCCCCAAATTGTGTCGCGTTCTTATTTCTTCGCTGTGCGTGACGTGCAGAACATGTCGTAGATAACGCTGACAAACCGGCGAATATCGTCGTTGGCTATGCTGTAGTAAATCGTCTTGCCGTCGCGTCGCGTGGTGACGAGATCGTCGTAGCGCAGCCTTGCCAATTGCTGGGAGACTGTAGCCTGCCGTAACGCGAGGATGTTTTCGAGTTCGCCGACGGAGCGCTCCTTCTCGCAAAGCAGACACAAAAGCAAAAGCCTGTTTTCGTGCGACAACGCTTTGAGAAAATCGCTGGCTTCCCGCGCATTCTGCAATAATTTTTCGAGTTGCGGCGAATGTTCCGGCGCTGAGCGCAGCTGGTCTTCCAGAGTATGCGGCACGGCTTGTTGGCTCATTTTTGTTTCTCCGGCACAGCGGTAGAATCCACGGGGCGGGCGTCGCCAAGTTTGGCGATCATCGGCTGCAAAAGACCCCAGAACATGCCGTTCTCGACATATCCTGTAATGCGCGAGACTTCGCGGCCATCGTCCACGAGCACAAAGGTGGGCGTATAGCGAACAGGCCGTTCCAGAACGATGTCTTTAGGTTGGCCAAGACCGATGTTGTAACGGCGAAGCGGCGCGCGCAAGCCTTCAACCGTCTTCATATAGGCGGGGGCGACTTCCGCGTCCCACCGGGCGCAATAGGGGCAGCCATCGCGCTCGAACATCACTAGCTCTGAAGCGCACGCATTCGCAGCCGTGAGCGCAACAGCGGCCACGGCAAAAAACTGGACGGCAAAGCTCGACCGGATCGTCCGGTTTGCAAACAGGGACATATTACTAATATAGTCATATTTGAATGTTTTGACCAGCAGCGTAAGCGCGAGGTGATTAATTGGTTCTTGAACAATCACTTGGTGGAGCTATTCTAGCAGGTCTGCTGTCCTTTCTATCACCCTGCATATTGCCGCTTGTTCCGGCCTATCTTTGCTATCTCACGGGGCTGGAAATGTCCGCTCTGTCTGGCGAGGGCGGCTCGCCGCCTAGCGATGCGACGCGCCGGGCCGTTACCCGATCATTGGCGTTTGTCCTCGGATTTGCTACCGTTTTCATCGGGCTAGGCGCTGGCGCATCGGTGTTCGGCCGGTTTCTGGCGCAATGGTTCGACTGGCTGGCGATCGCCGCCGGGTTGCTGATTGCCATCATGGGATTGCATTTTCTGGGCTTGTTTCGCATCAGCCTCCTGTTCCGTGAAGCGCGATTCCAGACTTCGGGACGTCCCGCTGGATTTTTGGGCGCTTATGCTGTGGGGCTGGCGTTTGCCTTTGGCTGGACGCCCTGCGTCGGCCCGGTGCTGGCTTCCATTCTCATAATCGCTGGCGCCCAGGATACCGCGTGGAATGGCGTGCTGCTTCTCGGCGCTTATGCGCTGGGGATTGGCTTCCCCTTTGTACTGGCTGCCGCGTTTGTGCGGCCCTTCATGCGCTTCATGGCCCGCTTTCGCCGCCATATCGGGATGATCGAAAAGATCATGGGCGCAGGGCTGCTTGTCACCGGCCTACTGATCATGACGGGTAAAATGTCCGTGTTGGGCAATTGGCTGCTTGAGACATTTCCCATATTCGGCAAGATTGGCTGACGGAGAAAATCATGCTGACCAGACGCACAGTGATGAAAGGCGCAGCCGCTGCCCTCGTGCTTCCGACGGCCGTACGCGCGCAGACCAAACTGCCTTTGCCCGGCGAAGACGGACTCTATCATCAGGACTGGTATCTTGAGAGCTTTCTCGAACTTGCCGAAGATGTTGCGGGAGCGACAAAGAGCGGCAAACGGCTCGCCATCATCTGGAGCCAGCGCGGCTGCATTTACTGCAAACGCATGGCCGAAGAGCATTTCATGGACGCCAAGCTCACGGGATATATTCGCGAAAACTTCGAAGTGCTGCACATGAATTTGTTCGGCGCCAAAGAAGTTACGGATTTCGATGGGCAAAAGCTTGGCGAAAAAGCCATGGCGCAGAAATACGCCATTCGCATCACACCAACCATTCAGTTTTTTCCTGAAAGTGCAGATGGGCTTGCAAATATCGATCCGCTCAAACGCGAGTCGCTTCGCATGACCGGTTTGCTTGAGCCGCAACCGTTTCTCGGCATGTTCCGCTTTGTGCGCGAAAAGGGCTACGAGAAATCCAGCTTTGCAGAATGGTTGAAGGCCAATAGTTGAGTTGCAAATAACAAACGGCGCGATCGCTCGCGCCGTTAAGTTCCGAAAACACCTGCCGGCCGATTATTTGTTGACCGGTGATTCCTTGTCGAACAGATAGGCCATCACATCCTTGATCTGCGCTTCGGTGAGAAATTTCTTGGCGCCGAAGCGGGGCATGTTCGAGCAGGCGAAAGCCGACTGCGAATTGTAGATTTTCGCCCAGGCGTCCTTCATGGCCTGGGGATCATATTTGCGATCTTTGCCATAGGCGGTAAGGCTCGGCCCAATCGTGCCATAACTCAATTCCTTGGGATCGAGCTGGTGACAGGCGAAACAATTACCGCCAACCGGGCCATTTGGAACATCTGAGAATTGTCCGCCAGTGCCCACATTGGCGACCAGATAGCCCTTCTTCCAGTCGCCCAGAAAATTGCCATCAGCGGGAAAAACGACTGACGCGGTTTCGCGCTTTTGAATTGCATCGGCTTCGGCAGCACTGACCTGATTGCGCCTGTCTGTGCACAGGCGCTGGGTCTCGTCGAGTTCGATCCGGGCCTGCCATTCCGGCGGCGCTTTGGAAAAGGTCGCCTTGATCATGGCTTCGACCTTGGCAGAATCGGCAGGGGGCGCTGTTTGCGCGAACGCACCCGAAGCGGACAAAATAGTAGCGCAGGCAGTGAGGAAAAATATGCGTTTCATTGTCGTCTCCCTCAGCGCTTGATCGATGGCACGGTGATTTCACCACCCGCCGCCTGTTTGTTCAGGAACATGACCAGCGCAGTGATGCCGTCAGACGCGTAATCCGGGGCAGGCCAGCGCTGCTGGCGGAAGCAATCCCAAAGCCTGTGCTGCATGGTGCGCAACGCGCTTTGCGAGACTCGATATGTGGGCCAGGAGCCCATCGTCTCCTGCGCCTGTTTTCCCGGCTTTGAGAAGTCCGGCAAGCCCTGCAGGCGGATGCGCTTGCCCGGCTCCCCGTGACAGGTTGCGCAGGCAAAATCCATGACGCCTGCTCGGCGGTAAAACATGCCTTCGCCAATCGCGGTCAGCTCGGCTTCCTTGGGATGGGACGTTTGCGGCTCGATCTTGAAGCCTGTCGATTTATTGGCGATGAAAGCAACGAGGTCTTCCATATCGGAATCGCGGCCGGGTGCGGAGAATCGCCGGGCGATCACATCCTTCGTATCAAGACCCTGGATTTTCTCCATACACCAGAGCAAGCGCTGTTCGATTTCCATCACCTTGTCGGAATCGGCAAAGTAACGCGGCATTTTAGCGTAGGCGCCTTCCAGCTTGCCAGCGCCCAGACCAAGGTCACAGGTTTCAAGCGAAACATTCTTTGCGCCGCGCTTCTCGCTCCACAATACCTGTCCGCGGTCTACGGCGAGGAAGCCGGGATTGGACATGGGATCAGATATCATCTCCCTATAGCGCTCGATCTCCTTTTCGGCGTCCGGTGTTTGCGCATGCGACGCAGTTGATCCTATAGCGAGCGAAATAAGCGCTGCGAAAGCAGCAAACCCTCCCCGCCGGCACATTTTTTTGGTCAATTCGATCATATCCCCTCCAGCTTCCTCGACAGCCATCCCGTTTTCAGCAAAATTTTGCAACAGCGACTTTACATTCAAAAAAATATATATCAATATATGTTCAACGTGCGCGATCATTCGTGTCTCGTCAAGGGGGAAATGTCCGGTTAAAACGACAGCGACCCCGGACTTGCCCGGACCGCGGAACCATATAGGTGGTCCGCATGAGTCAAAACAGGAGAGGTGCCCATGTCGCAAACGGCAAATTCGCGGCGCGATTTTTTGAAGACAGGATCAATTGCGGTGCTGGCTTCCATTCTTGCTCCCCATATGGTTCTGGCTGAAGAGGCTGATGTCAAAGCCGCGCTGGACAAGCTTTATAGCGGGAAGACAATGGCCGCCGGCAAGATCAAACTCGATCTGCCGCAGATCGCGGAAAATGGTCTGGTTGTCCCCGTTGGTATAGATGTGGAAAGCCCGATGACGGATGCCGATTATGTCAAGGCCGTCCACATTTTTGCAGACGGCAATCCGCTTCCCAATGTCATCAGCTACAGGTTCACGCCCGATTGCGGCAAGGCTTCGGCATCCGCCCGTATGAGGCTCGCCAAGACACAGAACATTCTTGCGGTCGCGGAAATGTCCAACGGACAACTATTCACGGCGAAACAGGAAGTGAAAGTGACCATCGGCGGCTGCGGCGGCTGAATTTAACGGACAGGAGACATTCAAATGGCAGACGAAAAGAAGCCCGTCCCCCGTGTTCGTGTTCCCGCGAACGCCAAAGCTGGCGAACTCATCGAAATCAAGACGCTCATTTCTCATGTGATGGAGAGCGGCCAGCGCCGCGATGCGGCAGGCGCCGTTATTCCGCGCCGGATCATCAACAAGTTCACAGCAGCCTTCAATGGCAAGACCGTGTTCGAGGCAGATTGGTACGCGTCCATTTCCGCGAACCCCTATCAGTCGTTCTTTTACAAGGCCAAGGAGTCTGGCGAGTTTGTCTTCACCTGGAAAGATGATGATGGCTCGACTTACGAAACCAAAAACAAGCTGACGGTCGGCTGACCGTCAGCTTTTTAATTTCCAGATTGCGGGGACAACAACGTCCCCTTGATACAAGGGACCGGTACGCGGGAACGCGTTTGCCGGAAGGGAGAATCTTGCGATGATTTCGCGAAGGGAATTCCTGCAGGCAAGCGCTGCTGCATCGGCCATCGCGGCCGCCAGCGGCCTTGGTCCTCTCGGGCGCGCGGCTGCACAACAAAAGCTTTCGCAGGCCGATATTCTCCGCTTCGACCCGCTGGGTTCCCTGACGATCGTGCATGTCACCGACATTCACGCCCAATTGGTGCCGCTTTATTTTCGTGAACCCGAAATCAATCTCGGTGTGGGTGACGACAGGGGCCGCCCGCCCCATCTCACCGGCCAGCAATTTCGCGACTATTTCAAAATCGCCAGTGGGTCGGCAGATGATTATGCGCTGACTTACAGCGACTTCCAATCCCTGGCGAAAAATTATGGCCGCATGGGCGGCATGGATCGCATTGCGACTGTCATCGAATCCATCCGTGCAGAGCGTGGCGTCAATAACGTGTTGTTGCTCGATGGTGGCGACACCTGGCAGGGAAGCTGGACCGCGCTCAAGACCAACGGCCAGGATATGGTCGATGTCATGAGCGCCTTGAAGGTCGACGCCATGACCTCCCATTGGGAGTTCACGCTTGGCGCAGAGCGCGTGAAGGAAATTGCAGACAAGGCTCCATTCGCATTTCTCGCGCAAAACATCCGCAGCGCCGAATGGCAGGAGCCCGTGTTCAAGGCACGCCAGACCTATGAACGCGGTGGCGCGAAGGTTGCTGTGATCGGCCAGGCTTTTCCACGCACGCCCGTGTCTAATCCGCGCTGGATGATTCCCGATTGGGAATTCGGTATTCGCGAAGCCGAGCTTGCCAAGGAAGTCGAAACGGCGCGCAGCGAGGGCGCTGACGTCGTGGTGCTCCTCTCACACAATGGCTTTGATGTCGACCGCAAGCTGGCAAGCCGCGTGAAAGGCATCGACGTCATCCTGACGGCGCACACGCACGACGCCATGCCTGGCGTATTGCGCGTAGGCGATTCCATTCTCATAGCGACGGGATCGCATGGAAAGTTTGTATCGCGTCTCGATCTCGATATTCGCGACAAGAAGGTTGCGGGCTTCCGCTACAAGCTGATTCCGATTTTCTCCGACGCCATCAAGCCTGATGCGGCCATGCAGGCGATGGTGAAAAAAATCCGCGCACCATTCGAAAAGGAGCTGGGGCGGGAACTGGGGCGCACAGAATCGCTTCTCTACCGGCGCGGCAATTTCAATGGCACGTATGACGATCTCATCTGCAATGCGATGTTGAAAGAACGTGACGCGGAAATCTCGCTGTCACCGGGATTTCGTTGGGGCGGAACATTGCTTCCGGGCGATCCCATCACGTTTGAATCCCTGAGCAACGCCACAGCCATGAGTTATCCTGCCTGCTATCGCATGGAGATGAGCGGCAGACAGATCGCCGAAATTCTCGAAGATGTCGCTGACAACATCTTCCATCCCGATCCTTATTTTCAGGGTGGCGGCGATATGGTTCGCGTCGGCGGCATGGGCTATTCGATTGATGTTTCAAAACCCATGAACAGCCGCATCACCGGCATGGCCTTGCTCAAGACAGGCCAGCCTATCGATCCCGCGCGCAACTACGTGGTCGCCGGATGGGCGAGCGTCAACGAAAACGTTCTGGGCCCTCCGGTCTGGGAAGTCGTAAGCAAACATCTGGCCGATGTGAAGACCGTGAAACTTGAGCCCAACACATCCGTAAAGGTGAGTGGCGCGTAAAAATTATTACCGCTGCTGACAGACGCTAAAGGAGTGAACAGCATGAGCGATAACACGGCTCTTGATCGCCGCAACTTCATGAGAGTTGCCGGCCTTGCGGGCGCCGGTCTTGCCGTGCCTGCCCTGGCGCAAGAACGCAAGCCCGAATCCGTCATCACTGAAGTGCAGGATTGGGCTCGAAATCTGGGTGATGGCGTGCAGGCTCATCCCTACGGCAAGCCCTCCGATTACGAAAAACACGTCGTACGACGCGACGTGGAGTGGCTTACAGCAGGCCGCGAATCCTCGGTCAACTTTACACCCTTGCACGAACTTGACGGGATCATAACGCCAAGCGGGCTGTGTTTTGAGCGCCATCATTCGGGTGTCGCAAACATCGACCCGGCGAAACACCGTCTCATGCTGAATGGTCTGCTCGACCGGCAGCTGGTCTTCACCATGGACGACATCAAGCGTTTTCCGGGCCGTATCAACAAAGCCTACTTCCTCGAATGCGCCGCAAACTCAGGCATGGAATGGCGCGGCGCCCAGCTGAATGGCTGCCAGTTCACCCATGGCATGGTGCACAACGTCTGGTACACCGGTATCCCGCTCAAGACTCTTCTCGACGAAGCCGGCGTCAAAGCCAACGGTAAATGGATTCTCGCTGAAGGCGCGGATGCAGCTGGCATGACGCGATCTATTCCCATTGAAAAAGCCCTGAAGGATTGCATGGTCGCCTGGGCCATGAATGGCGAAGCGCTTCGGCCTGAACAGGGTTATCCACTGCGCCTTGTTGTGCCGGGCTGGGAAGGCAATATGTGGGTGAAATGGCTGCGCCGCATCGAGGTGGGCGATCAACCCTGGCATCATCGTGAAGAGACGTCGAAATACACTGATCTGCTTGCCGACGGCCGTTCGCGCCGCTTTACGTGGATCATGGACGCCAAGTCCATTGTCACAAATCCTTCGCCCCAGGCGCCTCTCAAGCATAAAGGTCCGAACGTGCTCACAGGCATCGCGTGGTCGGGCCGTGGCAGCGTTGCGCGCGTAGACGTCACCACAGACGGTGGCAAGAATTGGCGGACCGCACGGCTTGACGGGCCGGTCATGCCGCTTTCGCTGGCGCGCTTTTATGTCGACATCGACTGGAACGGGCAGGAAATGCTGATTCAGTCACGGGTCATGGACTCCAGCGGTTATGTGCAGCCAACCAAGGATGAGCTGCGCAAGGTGCGCGGCGTCAATTCGATCTATCATAACAACGGTATCCATACCTGGCTTGTTCGCGCGAACGGGGAGACGGAAAATGTCGAAATCAGTTAAGGTTCTGGCGTTATCAGCACTCCTCGTCGCCGCGTTGGCGGCAGGCGCTGCCTTCGGTCAGTGCAAGAAGAAAACCGGTCTTGGCCGGGACGCGCTTTCCGAGGAAATTGCCGCCTGGGATCGCGATATCCGTCCTGACGGCGTTGGACTTCCACCGGGAAAAGGCAGCGTCAAGGAGGGCGAGGTCATCTTTCAGGAGCAATGTGCGGCTTGCCACGGTGAATTTGGCGAAGGCCGGGATCGTTGGCCAGTGCTTGCGGGCGGGCATGGCTCGCTGAAATCGGAAGGTCCTGAAAAGACCATCGGCTCGTTCTGGCCCTTTGCTTCAACAACATTCGACTATATCCGCCGCGCCATGCCGTTCGGGAACGCCCAATCCCTGACACCGGACCAGACCTACGCGTTGACTGCCTATTTGCTGCAACTCAACGATCTCGTGAAGGAAGATTTCGTTCTGTCGCGCGAAAATTTTGCGACTGTCCGGCTACCAAATGAAGCCAATTTCTTTGATGATGATCGCGAGACATCGGAGAAGCATTTTTGGAAGAAAAATCCTTGCATGACCAATTGCAAGGCCGCTGTGAAAATCACCGGGCACGCCCGGGTTATTGACGTTACGCCGGATTCAAAAGACGGTCCGAAGGTGGATTAAGTATGCGTGGAGGGGGGATTTTCGGAGCACTTGTTTGCGCCGCCTTCGCCGCCGGAGCTGGGCCGTGCCGTGCGGCTGGCGAGATTGCGCTCGGCGAATATCTCTCAGCGACTTGCGTGACGTGCCATCAGAAAAGCGGACAGATCACAGGTGGCATTCCTGCGATCGTTGGCTGGCATGCCGATCAATTCATCGCCGTCATGAATGCCTACAAGAACAAGGAGCGCGACAATGAAGTCATGCGTGCTCTCGCATCCGGGTTGTCCGCAGATGACATCGCCGCATTGGCCGCATATTTTGAAAGTCTCAAACCCTTAAAGCCATGATCGGGACCTTTGGAGGAAGCCATGCTCATCAATCGCAGAACATTACTTCGCAACGGCAGCGCGGTAGCTGGCGTGTTCGTACTGGGCGCTCCTGCAGTTCTCGGTCAGGCCAGACAGCGCGTTGTCGTGATTGGCGGCGGACCCGGCGGCGCTACGGCGGCAAAATATATCGCTAAAGACAGCGAGGGAAAGCTTGATGTGGTTTTGGTGGAGCCCAAGAAGCTTTTCACCACCTGCTTCCACTCCAATCTCTTCCTCGGTGATTACAAAACCTTCGAGGAAATCACGCACGGTTATGAAAAGATAGCAGCGCAGGGTGTGCGCATGAATCATCAGATGGCCGCCTCCATTGACCGCGATAAGAAAGAAGTTGTTCTCGCCGATGGTTCGCGCCTTCCCTATGACAGGCTGGTCCTCTCGCCCGGTATCGATCTCAAATATGATTCTGTTCCCGGTTGGAGCCAGCAAGATGAGCAATCCATGCCGCACGCCTGGCAAGCGGGTGAGCAGACCCGCATCCTCAAGGCGAGGCTCGATGCTGTTCCTGATGGCGGCACCATCGTCATGATCGCACCGCCCAATCCCTATCGGTGCCCGCCCGGCCCTTATGAACGCGTATCCATGATGGCGCATGTGCTGAAAGCGAAGGGCCGCACAAAAGCGAAGATCGTCATCATCGATCCCAAGGAAAGCTTCTCAAAGCAGGGGCTGTTTCAGGAAGGTTGGGAAAAATATTATCCCGGCATGGTCGAATGGTTGGGACCGAAGGTTCACGACGGTCTGAAATCGGTCGATCCCAAGACGAATACCGTTGAGACCGGCTTTGAAACCTACAAGAACGCGGCTTTGGTCAATGTCATTCCAGCGCAGATGGCGGGGAAGATCGCGCGCGACGCGCAACTCACCAACCAGAGCGGCTTCTGCCCTATCCAGCCCGAAAGTATGAAATCCGCCGTGGACCCCAACATCTATATCCTCGGAGATGCCTGTATTGCCGGCGAAATGCCAAAATCCGGCTTCTCGGCCAATAGCCAGGCCAAAGTCGCCGCCATGATGATCCGCGGCGAGCTGCTGGGCGCACGCACCTTCCCGGCACGTTACGCCAACACCTGCTGGAGTCTGATTGAAACGGGCGATGTCGTCAAAGTCGGCGGCGCCTATGAAGCGAAGGAGGGCGCCATCAAGGCAAGCTCTACCTTCATTTCAAAGACGGGTGAAGACGCCGATCTGCGCAAGCAGAATGCGCAGGAGAACATTGGTTGGTATGGCGGCATCATCGCCGACATGTTCGGTTGACCCCGGCGAAAAACGCGCTAGATCAGGCTCGATTACGGCGCGTGTAAGCCTTCCCGGGCTTGTGCCCAAATCCGGAAGAGGAAGAACCAGAATGAAATCCTTTGCGTTGTTCGCCAGTGCTGTCGTCTTGGGCTTTACAGCCTCCGGCGCTCTCGCCCAGACCGATGATGAAAAGGCTGCCGCTGCGAAGGCGGGTGAAGCCGTTTTTGCACAGTGCCGCGCCTGCCATCAGGTCGGCGACAAGGCGCGCAACGGCGTCGGCCCGCAATTGAACGGATTGTTAGGCCGGCATTCCGGTTCAGTGGAAGGCTACAATTATTCCGAAGCCAACAAGAATTCCGGCATCACGTGGGATGAAAAAACCTTCGCCGAGTATATTGCGAACCCTCGTGAAAAAATTCCCGGCACAAAAATGGCCTATGCAGGTCTGAAGGACCCCAAGCGCGTCGAAAACCTGATTGCCTATCTCAAGCAGTTCGACAAGGACGGCAATCCTGCCAAGTAAGGCTTTCCGGCCAGTTCGCGGGGGGTCAAATCGCCGCTTTATTGTCGCGGCGGCTTATCCTAATGTTTGCGGCAACGGACACGGCGCGGGGCATCCGCGCCGTCATTCTTTTGCGTGGAGCAGGTCACATGGCAGATATCCGGCAGATCACGGAACAGGTTTCGGTCTCACCGCAGATCAGCGTCGCCGACGTCAAGGAAATTGCCGCCAAGGGGTTCCGGACCATCATGAACAACCGGCCCGATGGGGAATCCGGCGACCAGACGCCTTCGGCTGCTATAGAAGCAGAAGCGAAAGCTAATAATATCGACTATGTCTATCTGCCCATCGTCTCCAGCAATATCACGGCGCAAAATATCGAAGAGTTCGGCAAGGTGCTTGCTTCGGCCAAGGCGCCTATCCTCGCCTATTGCCGCACCGGCACCCGTTGCACCAACATGTGGGCGCTCGCTGAAGCTGGCAATTGCGGGACGGATCAATTGCTGAAACAGGCGGCTGCCGCCGGCTACGACATTCGCGGCCTGGCCCCAACGCTGGATTCACTTGGCGCGCAGCGCAAAGGCTGATCCTATTTTGGAAAATCATCATGGCATCTGACGCTCTCATCGATCATCGGGAGCTGGCGCTATATGTCAGCTCCATCTTTCAGGCCGAAGGCATGAACCCGGCGGACGCCGCGGTCGTCGCCGATATTCTGGTCTGGGCGGATTTGCGCGGTGTGGAATCCCATGGGGTCGAAAGAGTTCCCCGCTATGTCGCAACCATGCACAGAAGCGAGATGCAGCCGAAGGCGGATCCTGAGGTTCAGGAAGTCGCAGGTTCAGCTTTCCGGATCGATGGCAAGAAGGCGATGGGGCCAGTCGGCATGATGCGCGCGCTGGAGGCGGCTGAGCCTCGGGCCAGAGCCAACGGCATCGCCATGGGCATCATTGCCAACACCACTCACACGGGAGCCATTGGCTATTACGCGGAATGGGCGGCGAAGCGTGGACTTGCGGCCATTGTCATGGCCGCGGGCATGCCGCTCATGGCCTGGCCCGGGACAAAAGTGCCCAGCATTTCAACCTCGCCCATCGCGATTGGCGTGCCAGGCGGACCAGATGGTGTCATGGTGTTCGATATGTCGACGGCCATTGCCGCCAGCGGACGGCTGCGCAAGGCTATGCTCGACAAGAAGCCAATCCCCGAGGGCTGGGCGCTCGATGCTGAAGGCAAGCCTGCGACGGATCCTGCCAAGGCTGTCACCTCACTGCCGGTAGGCGAGGCCAAGGGTGCAGGTCTTTCTTTGATGATCGAAATTCTGGCTGGTGTCCTCGGTGGCACACCCATCGTGGCGCCGATGGCACAGCCCGGTGCACCCAAGCCGCATTCGGCCAATGGCATGATCATTCTGATCGACGTTGCGAAATTCCGTCCGGTCTCAGATGTGGCCGGCGACGTGGACATGCTCGCCAGCGCCATCAAGTCACTCGCGCGGATTGATGGCGCGGAGCCTGTGCGCATGCCCGGTGAACGCGGCAGCGCCGAATTGCGCCAACGTCAGGCAAAGGGTATTCCCCTGAATGCGCGCCTTGCCGGGACACTTGCAAAAATGGGCACAGAGCGCGGCCTTGCAATCCCGGATGCTCTAGAGGGGTTCGCGTAGTTTGCCAGGACGAACAGGGAGGGACCAATGGCATCCATGTTGACGCGCTTTGCTCTCTCTTTAGCCGTGGCGGGACTCGTCTGTGACACTGCGCAGGCTCAATCCCTAACCGACATCTACAAAGGCAAATCCATTACCTTCCTCGTGGGCGCCGGCGCTGGGGCGAGTTATGATTTCTACGCCCGCGCCTTGGCAGAGCATATGGGCAAACACATCCCCGGCTCGCCAAAAATCGTGGTGAAAACAACCGGCGGCCAATCGGGCGGCCGGGATGTTGCCGAAGCTATCAGCAATTCGGTGGCGCCCGATGGAATGACCATCGCCATGACGCAGCAGACGGTTGTGCTGCATCAGGTGCTCGAGCCGAAATTTGCCCGATACGATGCACGCAAATGGTATTGGCTCGGCAATATGGCGCCGATCCGCAATATGTTGCTGGTGTGGCATACAGCCAAAGCGCAAACAGTCGAACAGGCGAAATCGAACGAAGTCGCCATTGGCGCCACCAGCACCTCGTCGCCCACCTACATCGTGCCGAATATTCTCAATCGCTTTGCTGGCACGAAGTTCAAGATCATCACGGGTTATAAAGGGGTCGCCGATCTGGACCTTGCCATGCGGCGCGGCGAAATCGAGGGGCGCGGCGCATCCTGGCTCAGCGCTCAACTCGCGTTGGCCACGGAGATTCAGGAAAAGAAGGTGCGCGCTATCGTGATGGCTTCGCGCACCCGCGATCCCTCAGTGCCTGACGTGCCCACTTTGAGCGAAGTGATGCCCGATGAAAAGGGCCGCAAGGTCGCCGATTTTCTCGCGGCCGAATCCGATTATGGCCGCAGCGTTTTCATTTCCGCCAGCGTGCCGGAGGACCGCGCCAAGGCCTTGCGCGCGGCGTTTGAAGCGACCATGAAGGACAAGGAATTTCTTGAGATGGCCGCGAAGTTGAAACTTGATATCGAACCAACCAGCGGCGATTTTCTGGCGGCGCTGACGAACGATGTCGTAGGCGCGCCGCAGGACATTATTGATCTGGCAAAGTAGAAATAAAAACCGGGAGGCAAGCATGAAAGAGAACGTCACATTCATGTCGCAGGGATTGAAGCTGACTGGCTTCATTCAAATTCCTGATGACCACAATCCGGGCCAGCGCCGTCCTGCTGTCTGCGTGTTGCACGGCTTTGGCAGCAACAAGGGCTCAGGCAACGTCTCCACGCCCTGCGATATGCTGACAGGCATGGGTTATGTCACGCTTGGGTTCGATATGCGCGGCTGCGGCGACAGCGAGGGCGAAAAGGGCCGCGTCATCTGCCTCGAACAGGTCGAGGACACAAAGAGCGCGGTGACATTCATGCAATCGCGCCCGGAGGTGGATCCTGATCGCATCGGTCTGCTCGGATCGAGTTTCGGCGCGGCCGTCTCAGTTTATACCTGCGGTGTCGACAAGCGCGTGGCGATGGCGATTTCATCTGGCGGCTGGGGCGATGGCGAACGCAAGTTCAAGGGGCAGCATCCCGGTCCCGAAGCGTGGAAGAAATTCACCGACATGTTGGCAGAAGGCAAGCGCGTGCGCGAAACGACCGGTAAATCCCTGATGGTGCCGCGCTACGACATCGTGCCAATTCCGCCGGAATTGCGCGGCCACGTGACCTCCGGTTCGCATCAGATGTTCCCGGCAGAGACCGCACAGAGCATGTTCGATTTCCGCGCAGATGATGTCGTCGGCCAGATAGCGCCGCGCCCGCTGCTGCTCTTGCATTCTTCTGTCGATTCGGTGACGCCAACCGAACAATCCATCGAATTGTTCAAGCATGCCAAGCAGCCGGCCGATCTGCATCTCTTCGCCGAGACTGATCACTTCATGTTCAATGAGAAGAATACACGCGTACACAGCGTGCTGGTGGATTGGCTGGCGCGCTATTTCCCGGCGACTGTGAAGTAAATTACCTGGTCACTTCGGAATGAACCGCGCGTTAAAAGCGATGCTGACCCGTTCTGACTCTTCTTCATTGGGATAGACCCAATGGCGCAGGTAAGACGGGAACAACAGCATCAACCCCGGCAATGGCTGCAGCTTTCGCGTATCGAGAAAGCAAGCTGCGCCTTGTATCGTGGGAACGCGCGTGTTTGTGCGTGGATCGAGAAACTCGATCGTTCCGCTGTCTGGTTTTGATGGCGGCGGTACACTGACATAATAGACCCCGGACCATGCAAACGCGGGATGGTCGTGAGGCGCGTTGTAGCCGCCGCGTCCGCTGATATTGATCCAGCCTTCCATCTGCAATTGCCAGCGCGCAAAATCGAATTGCGGTGAAACGGCGATCGTAGCTTGCCGCATGGCATCGATAATATGCGAACGGAGTGCGGAGCAGCCGGGCTCCGGACGATGAAACAAATCATCGCGCGAATGCCAGCCATTGCGATTGCTGCGATCCAAGCCTGGTTCGGCCTCACGCAAGGCGGCGGATTCCGTCAGCAGTTGTTTATTCAACACTGCCGCATCCGCCAGCTTGAAACGGAATAGGGGCGAAGAAAACAGCGGTTCGTGAGCGTCGAACGTCAGCTGAGACATGAATCAACCGCCTGGCGGGAGGCTTTACAAAATAAAGCTCACGCTTCCCAGCTTGCCCAGTTCATGGGCATGAAGCAGCACGCGCCTTTCCCTGATCAGGAATGAGTCGGCTGTCTTGCGCAACTTGTACTGATAGGTTCCCACGAACGAGAATTCGCGCTGATACCGGCGGTAACGGTAGCAGACAAAATTTGCGCTCGCGCGCACGATATCGCCTTCAACGCCGGTGATGCGCACATTCGTGATCAACCGGCAGGTGCGGGATTTCGGATATTCGGCATGACAATTGGGATCGTTGATGCGGATGACGCGCTGGCGGATGCGTTCACGATCATCTGAAATAATGTACAGAGTGTCGCGAAAATCGCCTTCAAGTACATCGTTCGGCGGCACAAAATAAGTTGCGTCATCGGCGAGCAGTTTTTCCCATTCGGCAAGCTTCCACTCATCGAGCAGGGCCGCTTCGAGATAGAAGAAGTCTTCAACTTCGGCGCGTGTGACCGTCACGTTAGCATGAGCGTTCATTTGGCCTCTCCCGCAGCGCCATTACTTTCAGTCATCATCTTGTTCCAGTGCCGCCAGAAGGTGCGCAGATGATGCTCGTCCGAATTCAATTGCTCGTTTTCACGGCCCATGCCGCGTGACATTTCAGACCAGCGGTCGTCTTCCCAATTGGCGAGACCCTGTTGCACCAGTTCCAGCGCTTCCACGTCATCGGGCGTCGCAAAGCCGCCCGGGCCATAGAAGGTGAGGAAGGCGTCAAGGCGGCGCGCGCGCGCGGCTTCGCTTTCCTCGGCTGTGCCGAGCGCCCAGGCAGTCACCTGCATCTTGTCGACGCCATCAGGAAAGAAAGTCCGGATTGTCACCGATGAGCCGTCATTGATAACAAGATTGGGGAAGATCACGAGATTGCGGTTGGTGTCGCAAACGCGTTTGGCCCGTTCCGGTCCGAGGCGCTGCACCAATTCTTCGCGGATAGCGGCCATTTCCGGCTTCGCGTCTTCACCATAAATGGGAATCCACGCCGCCACTGGACGCCCGCGAAAATTGATATTGTCGGTGGTGAAATGACCGTTGCCCAGATCAATGGCAAGGCCTTTTGTCGGCAACACGAGTGTAGCGTCTTTCGGCGGCTCCACCTTGACGCCGGAGTTGGCCATATAATTCAGCCATGTCGAATGGGTGGAGGGCAGATGGTAGTCGTCCACCGAGTTTTCGACCATCAGCTTCCAGTTCGCATTGACGTCATATTCCTGCGTGCCGGAAATGACCTGCATCTTGCCCGAGGGGGACTGATCGACAATGAGATCGATATAGCCTTTGGCCTCGCCCAGATAATCGTGAAGGTTCTGTGCTTCTGGATCAAGATTCATGAACCAGAAGTCCTTGTAGGCATCAAACCGCGCCGGGGTTTTCATGCCAAGGCCGCTGGTGTCAAATGCTTCGGTGTAAGCTTCATCGCCCGGCACGCGCGCCAGCTCACCCGTATTGTTGTAAATCCAGCCGTGATAGACACAGTTGAAGCGGCGGCGATTGCCATTACGCTCGGTGCAGATCAGCGCGCCTCGATGGCGGCAGGTGTTGAGGAAGCAGCGCACCTCCCCCTTGGCGTCGCGCGCGAAAATCACGGGTCGCCCAGCTACACGGCGGGTGTGAAAATCCCCCGGCTTTTTCAGCTCTGAGGCATGGCCGACATAGATCCAGCATCTTGCGAAGACGTTCTTCATCTCGGTGCGCAAAACGTCCTGCGAGACGAGCGCCTCGCGGTCGAGCAGGAACGTGCCCTTTTTCAGATCGTCGATGACGAAGGAACGCCCGTTTGCCGCGCCATTGGCCTGGCCCATCGCTGACATGATGATACCCCTTGTTGCAGCCCTTTCCTTAGCGCGCTTTGGCGCGGGGACGAAATCCGGCATGCTGCCGCAGGTCTCAGGCGAAATTATCGGCCACCGACGCAGTCAATGCGGTGGTGGTGTCAGACAAACCAAAAAAGTCTTAGAAGCCGTCCAGAGGCGGTACAATTTAGGCAGCACAAAGCTGACGCCATTCGTTGATGGTGGCGTCGCGGCGGGCCTTGAAAATTTGTCGTGAAATGAGGTGGCGCTCATAGTTGAAGTAGTTGTGGATGGAGCCGTATATCGCGGCGAATTTCTGCAGACTTCGCATCGGCCGGAAGCGAAGCATGGCCCGTTCCCGTCGTCGGAATGGCTGGTGGCTGTTTTCGGCTCTGTTATTGAGCCACCTACCGATAATCCGCTTATCTGAGCCCGACAGATTCTTGAGCGCGGCGCCATAGGAAGCCAGCCCGTCGGTCACGATTGTCTCTGGCGATCCATGCCTGCGAAGCGATTTTCTGAGGAATTTCAACGCGGCTTTTCGATCCCGGGTCTTGGTGACGTAGCTTTCCAGCACTTCGCCCTCATGGTCGACAGCGCGCCAGAGGTAGTGCTTCACGCCGTTTATTTTGACGAAAACCTCGTCGAGATGCCAACGCCGGTGCGTGAAGGCGCGCATGGCGGTGGTACGATTCCTGCGAATTTCAACGCTGAGAATCTGGCCGAATCGTTTCCACCAATAGCGCACCGTCTCGTGGGTAATGTCGATTCCGCGCTCGTGGAGGAGATCCTCGACATTCCGCAGGGAGAGAGGATACCGAATGTACATCATCACGGCGAGGCGGATGATTTCCGGCGAC
>CANJJI010000045.1 GCA_947474545.1 Beijerinckiaceae bacterium
TAGGCTGTACCAGGATAGTTGAAATGTGGCCGTTCATGAATGTTGAGGACATAGCGCGTCGTATATTGCGATTGCTGCTTGTGACATGCGTTGTGTCGCTTGGCATGTCAGTCGCCGTCTTTGCGGCGGATATTTCAAAACAGGTATCCCGTTTCGCCGAAGACAGTTTTTCCGAAACCCGCCAGGCCATAGAAGAGATCACCATATCGGGCGCTGAACATGCCGCAGATGTACTCGACGCGCTCGGTGGCAGCCGGGTGTTTGTCGATCCCGCAACCAAGACCGTCTACTATAAAACGGCCGAAGGGAAAGCCTTTCTGGCGGCAACCGGCGCAGCTGCAACAGCGCCTGAAAAACTCGACAGCGTGCGCATCAACAACAGAATTCGCAGCGATATTCTGGCCGCGGTTGGATCGCTGACCCTGCGCGCCAGCGATCCCGTACGGCGGATCAGCGCCGCTGAGTCTATTTTCAAGACCCGTGATACGGGCTCCCTTGATGCGCTCGAAGGCGCGATGAAACTGGAAAAAGATGCAAAGGTAGCCACGAAATTTGCCGAGGCAAGGGCTGCGATCATTCTGAGCCGGGAGTCCTCGTCCCGTCAGGAACGTATTGCCGCGATAGAAATACTTGCCGCGCGCGGCGATCCCGCTGCCGCTGCCGCATTGCGTAGCGTACATGCAAGCGTCGATTCCGAAGTCAAGATGATGGCTAATACTGCGATTCTTCGTATCGAAGAACGTCAGCAATTGATCGGATATGTTCAGAACGTCTGGTATGGATTATCGCTTGGATCTGTTTTGTTGCTGGCGGCGATTGGACTGGCCATCACATTTGGCGTGATGGGCGTCATCAACATGGCCCATGGCGAAATGGTGATGATCGGCGCTTATACTACGTTTGTAGTGCAGGAGGTCTTTCGCGCCTATGCGCCGGGCTATCTTGACTGGTCGCTAGCGATCGCACTGCCCATGGCCTTTCTTGTGACCGGCCTTGTCGGCATTGCCATTGAGCGGGGGATCATTCGCTTTCTCTACGGCAGGCCGCTTGAAACCTTGCTGGCGACATGGGGTGTGAGCTTGATCCTTCAGCAAGCCATCCGCACCATATTCGGGCCGACGAACCGGGAGGTGACAGCGCCGGGATATATGTCGGGCGCCTTCGATTTTATGGGCCTTTCCATTACCTGGGGGCGTATGTGGATCATCTTATTCACGCTTGCGCTTTTTGCAGCCCTTTTGATTGCGCTCAAGGCGACGCCCCTGGGCCTGCAGATGCGGGCCGTAACGCAAAACCGGCGCATGGCGAGTTCGATGGGGATCCGCACACCGTTCGTTGACGCGATGACATTCGGTTTCGGGTCGGGTCTTGCCGGGCTGGCGGGCGTAGCTTTGTCACAGATTGACAACGTGTCCCCAAATCTTGGGCAGACCTATATCATCGACAGTTTCATGGTTGTCGTCTTTGGCGGTGTTGGAAACCTCTGGGGGACGCTGGTTTCTGCTTTCGCACTCGGTGTCGCCAACAAGTTTCTTGAACCTGTCGCG
The DNA here is from genome assembly GCA_947474545.1 of Beijerinckiaceae bacterium. Taxonomy (GTDB): domain Bacteria; phylum Pseudomonadota; class Alphaproteobacteria; order Rhizobiales; family Beijerinckiaceae; genus Terripilifer. Next base: position 1,548 of record CANJJI010000045.1, read on the forward strand.
GGCGCTGTTCTTGCGAAAATATTCATCCTCGTCTTGTTGATCCTGTTTATCCAAAAGCGTCCGCGTGGCCTTTTCGCACTCAAGGGAAGGGCTGTCGAAGCATGATTACGAAAGCGTTCTTCGCCCGATTTGACCGGCTGGCGTTCTGGTTTGTTGTCGTAATGATGGCGGTCGCCATTCTCGTGCCGCTATCCAATCTGCTGTTGCCGCCATCCTCAATGTTTCATGTGCCAACCTATCTCGTGGCATTGATGGGCAAATATCTTTGCTACGCGATCCTTGCGATTTCTCTTGATCTGGTCTGGGGCTATTGCGGCATTCTCTCGCTCGGCCATGGCGCATTCTTCGCATTGGGCGGGTATGCAATGGGCATGTATCTGATGCGTCAGATCGGAACGCGCGGCGTCTATTCACATCCTGTTTTGCCCGATTTCATGGTGTTCCTGAACTGGAAGGAATTGCCCTGGTTCTGGCATGGCTTCAACATGTTCTGGTTTGCCGCTGTGATGATCTTACTGGTGCCGGGATTGCTTGCGTTTATTTTCGGATGGTTTGCGTTTCGTTCCCGGGTGACAGGCGTTTATCTATCCATCATTACGCAGGCGATGACCTATGCGCTTTTGTTGGCCTTTTTCAGGAACGACATGGGGTTTGGCGGCAATAATGGGTTGACGGATTTCAAGGATATTCTGGGCTTCAACATACAGGCGCAGGGAACGCGCGCAGCGTTATTCTTTCTTACGGCTTTATCGCTGATTATCGTGTTCATCATTTCGCGCTGGATGGTTTCAACGGCCTACGGCAAAGTACTCATTGCTGTACGCGATGCTGAGAGCCGCACGCGATTTCTGGGTTATCGCGTTGAGCATTTCAAATTTCTGGTTTTCACTGTGTCCGCCGCTATGGCTGGTCTGGCCGGCGCGCTTTATGTGCCTCAGGTTGGCATTATCAACCCGTCGGAATTCTCGCCGGCCAATTCTATCGAAGCCGTGATCTGGGTGGCTGTGGGAGGACGCGGGACGCTGGTCGGCGCCGCCATTGGCGCGGTAGCCGTGAATTTTCTCAAGACCATTTTCACAACAGGCGCGCTTGCGCCCTATTGGCTCTTCGCACTTGGTGGTTTGTTTGTCGTCGTGACCCTGTTGTTGCCCAGGGGCATATTGGGCGCCTGCAGTGATCTCCTGGCGAGAATGCGCCATCCAAAGAATGAATCGTCCGGCGTCTCCGGAAAGCTGCAGGCGGCGGAGTGAAACATGATCAACAAAGAGTCACTCGTTACCCAGGCGTTGCTCTATCTTGATGGCGTGAGTGTCAGTTTTGATGGCTACCGGGCCATCAATAACCTGTCGCTTTACCTTGCTAAAGGCGAGATGCGTGCGGTTATTGGCCCCAATGGCGCGGGTAAAACGACCATGATGGATATCGTAACCGGCAAAACACGGCCCGATACTGGCGATGTTCTCTTCGACAGCGGCCGCCATGATCTCACACAACTCGATGAAACTGCTATTGCTGAATTAGGAATCGGCCGTAAATTTCAAAAACCGACCGTCTTCGAGATGCATAGCGTGGCCGACAATATCCTGCTGGCGCTCAAAGGCCCGCGTTCGCCTTTTGCCTCGCTGTTCGGCTGGCGTAACAATGTCGCGCGTGAGAAGATCGATACCATATTGGAAACCTGCGGCCTCGACGCATTGCGCGACCGCCCGGCTGGCGAAATCTCACATGGTCAGAAGCAGTGGCTCGAAATTGGAATGCTGCTTGCGCAGGATCCAGCCATCCTGCTTGTCGATGAGCCGGTTGCGGGCATGACAGATGCGGAAACCGTGCAGACCGCAGACCTTCTGCGCGAGATCAACAAGACCCATTCAGTGATTGTCGTTGAACATGACATGGCATTCGTGCGAGCGCTGGATTGCAAGGTTACATGTTTGCATGAGGGCTCTGTGCTGGCCGAGGGCACACTTGACCAGGTGGCGGGTGATCAGAGGGTCATTGAAGTTTATCTCGGGCGATAGCGGATCGGATCACAAATGTTGAAAGTTGAAAACATCGATCTGGCTTATGGCGCTGCGCAAGCGTTACGATCGGTGAGTCTGTTGGCTCAGTCGGGCCAGGTTTCATGTGTTCTGGGCCGCAATGGCGTTGGCAAGACATCGCTGATGCGAGCCATCACGGGGCATCAGCCCATTGCCAGCGGTCGCATAGAATTTGCAGGCAAGGATATTTCGCGCATGGCTCCCTATGAACGGGCCCGGCTTGGCGTTGCATTCGTGCCGCAGGGGCGCGAGATTTTTCCACTTCTGACCGTGAAAGAAAATCTGGAGACAGGATTCGCGCCGCTTCCCCGTAAAGAGCGCTATGTGTCGGATGAAATATTCGATCTGTTTCCGGTGCTGGCAAGCATGATGCATCGCCGCGGTGGCGATCTTTCAGGCGGTCAGCAGCAACAATTAGCTATCGGGCGTGCGCTGGTGATGCGGCCCAAGCTACTTGTCCTTGATGAACCCACCGAAGGCATCCAGCCCTCAATCATAAAAGATATTGGCCGGGCCATTGACTACTTGCGGCACAAGGGAGAGATGGCCATTCTACTCGTTGAGCAATATTTCGATTTTGCCCGCGAACTGGCGGACAGCTTTGTCGTGCTGGAACGTGGAGAGGTCGTCATGGCGGGCGGCAAGGCGGAACTGGCTGACGATGCTGTACGCAAGAGAATCGCGATCTGATGAAGCGCTCCGCCTGATGGAGAGTTCGCTCGCCTGTGTGCGGGCGCGCGGTTCGCTGAGTGTCGTGGCTGGAAGGCGAGGCGAAAAGAGCGTGCGTGGCGACGTTCATGAAGCCGGGGCTTTGCGTGTGCGTTTTCCTCGCGAACATTTTTCGCGGCTTGATGCGACAATCGTCAATGTGGCTGGCGGTATGACCGGCGGCGATGAATTTGATCTGCGATTTGGCGCGCTTGCTGGTGCGCAATTGTTTGTGTCTTCTGCGGCGGCGGAAAAGATTTATCGCACGACCGGCCAGGCCACGCGAGTTTCAGTCAAGTTGAGCGCTGAAGCTGGCTCTTTATGCGTCTGGCTACCGCAGGAAACAATCATTTTTAATAGAGCAAATCTTGTTCGAACTCTCGAAGCCGACGTCACGAGCGCTTCGCGCTTGGTCGCCTGCGAAATGACAATTCTCGGCCGCGCCGCTATGGGTGAAACCGTCGATGATCTCGCCTGGCGAGAAAGGTGGCGCATCAGGCGTGGCGGCCGGCTCGTGGTGGCTGAAGATACCCGGATTGACGGCAATGCGATGATGCATTTGTCCCGCGAACCGCTTGGGGCCGGAGCGCATGCATTTGCCACGCTGGTTTATGTCGCGAATGGTGCTGCCGCGGCATGTGAGCAGATGCGTGCAAATTTTGCTGATCAAGAATGCAAGTGCGAGACGGGGGTCACGGCTTACGAAGATATAGTTATCGCTCGTTTCGCTGCAAAGGATGGACAAAGCCTGCGGTCCAGTGTCGTTGCCTGTCTTCGGGCAATTGAAGGGCTGACTCTGCCACGCGGTTGGTATACGTGACGAATGAGTATTGGAGGAATGCATGAATCTGACGCCACGTGAAAAAGACAAGCTGCTCATATCACTGGCTGCCATGGTTGCGCGCGGACGCCTGCAGCGTGGCGTCAAACTCAATCATCCCGAATCCGTTGCGCTGATCACTGACTTTGTGATGGAAGGCGCACGGGATGGACGATCTGTTGCGGACCTTATGCAGGCTGCCGCAAAGGTTGTGACACGCGATCAGGTGATGGATGGCATCGCAGAGATGATCCATGATGTGCAGGTGGAAGCAACCTTTCCTGACGGCACCAAGCTGGTGACCGTGCATGATCCGATCCGTTGAGGAGATGGCAATGATACCGGGCGAAATCTTTACGCAGGACGGCGATATCATTCTGAACGAAGGCCGCGAGACCGTGACACTCACAGTCTCCAACACGGGCAACAGGCCGATACAGGTTGGTTCGCATTATCATTTTTACGAAACGAATCCGGCGCTCACGTTTGAACGTGAGAAAGCGCGCGGCTTTCGGCTCGATATCGCAGCGGGAACCGCTGTACGATTTGAGCCGGGACAATCGCGGGAGGTTCGCCTTGTTGCGCTGTCGGGCCATCGCAAAGTTTATGGCTTTCGCCAGGGTGTGATGGGCGCATTGTAGCCGCTTGGGAGTGTTGAAGCATGGCGACAAAAATTTCACGTGCTGCTTACGCAGACATGTTTGGGCCCACAAAGGGTGATCGTATTCGGCTCGCCGATACGCAACTCATCATCGAGGTGGAGAAAGACTTCACAACATACGGAGAAGAAGTGAAGTTCGGTGGCGGCAAAGTCATCCGTGATGGAATGGGGCAGGCGCAAACAACACGGGCGCAAGGCGCTGTCGATACAGTCATTACCAATGTTGTTATTCTCGATCACTGGGGCATCGTGAAGGCTGATATTGGGCTGAAGGATGGTCATATTTTCAAGATAGGCAAGGCCGGAAATCCCGATATCCAGCCTGGTGTCGACATTATCGTGGGGCCTGGCACGGAAGTGATTGCGGGTGAAGGCAAGATCATCACGGCCGGCGGGTTTGACACACATATCCATTTCATCTGTCCGCAGCAGATTGAGGAGGCGTTGATGTCTGGCGTCACGTCGATGCTGGGAGGCGGCACAGGACCGGCGCACGGAACATTCGCGACCACGTGTACGCCTGGGCCATGGCACATTGCACGGATGATCGAGGCGGCGGATGCGTTTCCCATGAACCTTGGCTTTGCTGGCAAGGGCAATGCCTCATTGCCGGATGCTTTGCTTGAACAGGTCGTGGGCGGGGCTTGCGCTCTCAAACTGCACGAAGACTGGGGCACAACACCTGCCGCGATCGACAATTGTCTCAGCGTCGCCGAAGCTACCGATATTCAGGTGATGATCCATACCGATACGCTGAACGAGTCCGGCTTTGTCGAGGACACGATTGCGGCCTTCAAAGGGCGCACTATCCACGCATTCCATACCGAAGGCGCGGGCGGCGGGCATGCTCCCGACATCATCAAGGTGTGCGGATTGCCGAACGTACTGCCATCCTCAACCAACCCGACACGGCCATTCACGATCAATACGCTGGACGAGCATCTGGATATGCTGATGGTCTGCCATCATCTTGATTCTTCGATTGCCGAAGATCTGGCCTTTGCTGAAAGCCGTATCCGCAAGGAAACCATTGCGGCTGAGGACATCCTGCATGACATAGGCGCGTTGTCGATGATGTCTTCGGATTCGCAGGCAATGGGGCGTGTTGGTGAAGTCATCATCCGCACGTGGCAGACGGCTGACAAGATGAAGCGCCAACGCGGCGAGTTGCGTGGCGACAGTTCGCGGAACGACAACACGCGCGCCAAACGCTATGTGGCGAAATACACGATCAATCCGGCTATTGCTCACGGCGTGTCGCGGCACATCGGTTCAATTGAGCCGGGCAAGCTCGCGGACCTTGTGATGTGGTCGCCTGCGTTTTTTGGAGTTAAGCCCGAATGCGTGATTAAGGGCGGCATGATTGCTGCTGCCCCGATGGGCGATCCCAACGCCTCAATCCCAACGCCGCAACCGGTGCATTACCGGCCCATGTTTGGCGCTTATGGCAAGGCGGTGACGTCGACCTCGCTGACCTTCGTTTCACAGGCGTCTCTGGACGCGGGTCTGGCCGGGCGTCTTGGCGTATCGAAAAAGCTGGTGGCCGTCGAAAATACGCGCGGGGGGATTTCCAAGAAATCGATGATCCACAACGATGCAACCCCAAACGTGGATGTAGATCCGGAGACCTATACGGTGCGGGCGGATGGTGAATTACTGGTCTGCGAACCGGCCAGTGAGTTGCCGATGGCGCAGCGGTATTTCATGTATTAATAGGTTTCGCCGTTATTCTGTTTGGAGCAGAAATTCATGATCTTTGTTATCGCCACCGCTCATATCAAACCGGGAACACTCGATGCCTGTCTTGCCGCCGCGCGGCCCTGCATCGCCGAGACGGTCAAGGAAAATGGCTGCATTTCCTATGACGTGCATGTCAGCATCACCGAGCCGGAAAAGATTGTTTTCGTGGAGCGGTGGGAGAGCAAGGCGCATCTCGATGCCCACACGCAGACCGAGCACTTCAAGGTATGGCGGGCAAAAGGCGCTGAGTTTGTCGTGGGACGCACGGTCGAAGTCATCACGCCCGCCGAAATCGGGGGCTTGTGATTTGAGGCGAGATGCGATGGCCGATTAGGCCGTCACACCGTCGTAAAATTCTTTCACCAGATCGTAGGCGCGGCGCGCTTCACTGAGCCTTTGTGTGATCTGCATGAAGCCATGATGCACGCCTTCATGGACGTTCACGTCATAGCGTACGCCCGCTTCGTCAAGACGCCGGGCAAAGCCATAGGTATCGCAAAGCAGGGGATCGAGACCGGCGGCACAGAGATATAACGGCGGCAGTCTGGCTAGCATGGCCTCGGGCGCATGTATGGGGCTGACCAACGGGTCGAAACGCAAATCGTCCGGGCTGGTGCCACCGGGCGCATACCAGTCCATGAATTTTTCCATGCCCACTTTGGCGAGGCCATAGCCTGCGCCGAAGCGTTGATACGACGGCGTTTCGAAGTCTGCGCCATAGACGCCGTAAAACAACATGCCGACGTCGGCTGTGCGCTTGCCCGCACGGTTTTCGTGCAAGATTGTTGCAACCGACAGATTGGCGCCGGCGCTGTCGCCAGCAATGCTCAGGGGCCCCTTGAAATCTGGCTGTGACAGCGATTGTGCGGCGGCCCAGCGCCATGCGGCCACGCAATCTTCCAGCGGCTCGGGATAGGGATGTTCGGGGGTCAGCCGATATTCGACAGAAAGCACGCGCACTTTCAGTGTATTGGCAAGAGTGCGCGGGATGCGGGCGTGGGTATCAATTGAACCGAAGGCCCAACCACCGCCGTGGATGAAGACGAGGCACCCAGGCTTTGCATCGGCCGGCGTCATCAAATCGCAGACGACTGCGGGGGCGCCATTAAGGCCAGGGACAGAAATGCGTTCGAGGTTCGCCAGATCAGGCAGGTCGCTGTTCCAGCGCTTGGCGCGTAGACCAAACACCTGGCGTTGCTCCGGCAGCGTCATCTTCGATTGATCGGGGAGTTTCTTGTCTTCTTCCAGAACATATTGCCAGACAGCTTCCATCTCTGCCGAACGGCCGGTTTCAGGCGCCAGCAAACGATTAAGATCGATCTTTGCAAAAGGGGATCTGATGGCAACGCTCATGTGAGTTTCACCTTATGCTGGGCGACTGGGATCATGGAGCGTACTTTCTTGACACGCGCCGGGTCAATGCGCGCGGCAATATAGCCGACACCATCGGACGCTTTTGCGACAACATGTCCCCACGGGTCGGCGACGAGAGAATGGCCGTATGTCGCGCGTACTTCATTGCCTTGTGTGTGCGTTCCTGTTTGGCCGGCTGCACACATATAAGTTTCGGTTTCAATCGCGCGGGCGCGGATCAGCACTTCCCAATGGTCCTTGCCGGTCTGCAAGGTGAAGGCGGAGGGCAGTGCGATCACCTCCGCGCCGCGCGCAACCAGCGCCTGAAAAATCTCAGGGAACCGCAAATCATAACAAATGGAGCAGCCGATGGTTATGCCTTCGCAATCATAGGTCGCCACGGTATCGCCCGGCTTGTAGGCCTTGCTCTCGCGATATTCCTGACCGTCCGGCGTGACGATGTCGAACATATGGATCTTGCGATAGCGCGCGACTTCGCTGCCCTCGCGATTAAAGACCACCGTTGTGTTGCCAAGCCGCTCCTCGCCGTCGAGTTTTTCGAGGATGGAGCCGCCGTGAATGAAGACGCCGTGCTTTTTTGAAAGTTCGTGCATCATGGTCCATGCGGGACCATCGGGCAGCTTTTCTGCGGCCGCCTGCTTGTCCTTCATGGAGCCGCCCATGAAATCGTAGACTTCAGGCAGGCAGATCCAGTCCGGCTTTTCCTCTTTGACAGCCTGCTCGATGAGAGCCCGCGCGCTGGCGAGATTGACGGCTTTATCGCTGCCGGAATTCATCTGGATGAGGGCGACTTTCATGAGATCTCTCCGGGTCATCCCGGAACATTGCGAAGCAATTTATCCGGGATCGTTCTGTTATAATCGGACGAACCCGGATCGCCTTCTGCGTCCGGGATGACGCCGGAGGCGATTAACTCACAGCTTCGATGCTCAGCGCAATGCCCTGACCCACGCCAATGCACATGGTTGCCAGCGCGCGTTTGGCCTTGCGTTCATTCATTTCCATCGCTGCCGTCAGCGCAATGCGTACACCAGACATGCCAAGCGGATGACCGATGGCGATGGCGCCCCCGTTGGGGTTCACGTTTTCCGCATCGTCGGCGAGGCCGAGATTGCGGGTGCAGGCCAGCGCCTGTGCGGCAAAAGCTTCGTTAAATTCGAGGACATCGAAATCGCTGATCTTGAGACCCTGCCGCGCCATCAGCTTTTGCGTAGCGGGTACGGGGCCGAAGCCCATGATGCGCGGCGGCACACCCGCCGTCGCAAGGCCTGTTATGCGCGCGATCGGCTTCAACCCGTATTTCTCGACAGCCTTTGCGGATGCGATCAGTACGGCGGCAGCGCCATCGTTGATACCCGAGGAATTGCCTGCGGTGACTGAACCATCCTTGCGGAAAATGGTTTTGAGTGCGCCGAGTTTTTCCATTGTTGTTTCGCGCGGGTGCTCATCCTGGCTGACGGTCGTTATGTTGCCCTTGCGGTCTTTCAGCTCGACGCCAAATATTTCCTTGGCGAGGCGTCCGCTGGCGATGGCGCGGGCGGCGCGGGCCTGCGAACGCAGGGCGAAGGCGTCCTGATCTTCCCGTGAAATCTGCTGTTCCTGCGCGAGGTTTTCCGCCGTTTCGCCCATGGCGTCGACGCCATATTGCGCGCGCATTTTCGGATTGATGAAACGCCAGCCGAGTGTCGTGTCAAAGATTTCGGGATTGCGCGCAAATGCTTCCGTCGCCTTGCCCATCACGAAAGGTGCGCGCGACATGCTCTCGACGCCGCAGGCTATGGCGAGATCGAGTTCACCTGTTTTCACTGCGCGCGCGGCAGTGCCGACAGCATCAAGGCCGGAGCCACAGAGGCGGTTCAAGGTCACGCCGGGGATTTCCAGCGGCAGGCCAGCGAGCAACAACGCCATGCGGGCGACATTGCGATTGTCTTCGCCGGACTGGTTGGCGCAACCGGCAAACACTTCCTCAATGGCTTCGGCGGGCAAGCCCGGCGCACGCGCGAGCATCGCCTTGATGGCTTCGGCGAGAAGATCGTCCGGCCGGACATTTGCGAGCGCACCGCCGTAGCGGCCAACTGGCGTGCGCGCACCGGCGCAGAGAAAAGCTTCGGACATGTCGTTCTCCCCATTTTTCAATTGAAGAAATCACTAGCCTTGCGTCATGAAGCGCGCAAGTTCATCCCGTTCAGCGGGCGTTAGCCGAAGCCCCAGTTTGCTGCGCCGCCAGAGTACGTCGTCCGCGAAGCGCGCCCATTCGCGCTGCATCAGCCAGCGTACTTCGATCTCAAAAAGGCCCGCTCCGAAATGCTGCCCGAGAGTGGAGATATCCTGTGCACCGGCCAGGATTTCGTGGGTGAGCGAACCATAACTTCGCACGAGGCGATGGAGGACTTTTGTGTCCAGCCAGGGATATTCAGCTCGCAATTGCAGAAACATTTGATGTTGTCCGCCGGGTGGCAGATCGCCGCCGGGCAAAGGTGCGGCTCCTGTCCATGAAGCGCGTCGCATTTGCGGGAAGAAAGGCGCGAGCTTGCCAAGGGCCGCTTCGGCGAGGGTCCGGTAGGTCGTGATCTTTCCGCCGTACACGTTGAGCAACGGCGGTCCCCCGGCTTCCAGTTGCAGGACATATTCGCGCGTGGCGTCCTTGGCCGCGCTGGCCCCGTCGTTATAAAGCGCGCGCACGCCACAATAGCTCCAGACGACGTCTGTCCGTAATGGCGGCTTGGCAAAATAGCGGCTGATGGCGTTGAGGAGATAGCTGATCTCTTCCTCGCTTGCGGCGGCATGGGCTGGATCGCCTGTGAAATCGCGGTCTGTGGTGCCGATGAGCGTGAAATCGTCCTCATAGGGAATGGCAAAAACGATACGGCCATCGCTGTTTTGAAAAATATAGGCGCGGTCGTGCTCGTAGAGTTTTGGCACGACGATGTGACTGCCCTGAACCAGCCGGACATGCTCCGCCGATATTGTCTTCAATACATGGCTCGCGACGTCATCCACCCAAGCGCCGCTGGCGTTTATCAGCGCCTGGGCCTTGAGTGTGCGGGGCGGTGCACCTGCTGGCGCGATATCGACAATCCATTGATCGCCTTCGCGGCGGGCGGAGACAGCTCTTGTGCGCACCATGATTTGGGCGCCACGCGCCGCAGCATCCATCGCGTTGAGAACAACGAGGCGGGCATCGTCGACCCAGCAATCAGAATATTCAAAGCCGCGGGCAAAACCCGGCTTCAGGGCTGCGCCAGTAAAATGTTCGCGCAGATCCAGTGATTGCGTGGCCGGCAGGATTTTTCGCCCACCCAAATGATCATATATAAAAAGACCGAGGCGGAGCACCCATGCGGGACGCATGCCCTGCAATTGCGGCAATACAAACCGGAGTGGCCAGACGATATGCGGCGCAAGTTCGAGCAGCACTTCGCGTTCTTTCAACGCTTCGCGCACAAGGCGAAAGGCATAATGTTCGAGATAGCGCAATCCGCCGTGGATGAGTTTTGTCGAAGCTGACGACGTACCCTGTGCCAGATCGCCCATTTCAAGGAGGGCGACATTCAGGCCCCGCCCTGCAGCATCGCGCGCGATGCCGCAGCCGTTTATTCCGCCGCCGATAATGATGATGTCGTATTGATCGGCCTGAGTCTGCATCCTCTACATATAGCCGATTGTGTGGAAGATGTAGGCTTGGTGCGGGTTCAGGCGGCGGCGCTGCTTTGCATGGACGTGCCACGATAGCTCAGGGCTTCGGCCAAATGTACGCGTCCCACCCGGTCCGCGCCATCGAGGTCCGCCAGTGTGCGGGCGAGTTTCAGCACCCGGTGAAATCCACGGGCGGACAGATGCATGCGCTCTGCAGCGTCGCGCACGAGTGCGGTTGCTGGGCCATCAAGTTTCGCGACGGTTTCAATGACATTGGCGGGTGCGGCGGCATTGGTGCCGATGTGTGGCAGGCCGAGTGACGCATAGCGCTCCTGCTGAATCTTGCGGGCAGCGGCAACACGGCTAGCGACTTCTGCCGAGCCCTCTTCAGGTGGTGGCAGGATCAGATCGGCAGCAGAGACGGCAGGCACTTCGATCGAAAGATCGAAACGGTCGAGAAGGGGGCCTGACAGTTTGGCCTGATAGGAGGCGATGCAGCGTTCGTTCGGCATGCGTTTGCAGGCATAGCCCGGTTCCGTTGCGTGACCGCAACGGCAGGGGTTCATCGCAGCGACGACCTGAAAGCGCGCGGGATAGACAACGCGGTGGTTGGCGCGGGAAATGGCGACTTCACCCGATTCGATGGGCTGGCGGAGCGAATCCAGCACGGGCGCGTGAAACTCCGGCAATTCGTCGAGAAATAATACGCCGTGATGAGCGAGCGAGACTTCGCCGGGCTTGGCTTTGACACCGCCGCCAACGAGCGCCGCCATTGATGCGGAATGATGGGGCGCGCGGAACGGGCGGCGGTCGGTCAGTTCCCCGCCTGCCAACATGCCTGCCACCGAATGAATCATGGAGACTTCAAGCAATTCCTTGGGGGTCAGCGGCGGCAAAATAGAGGGTAGGCGCTGGGCGAGCATGCTCTTGCCGGAGCCGGGCGGGCCATTCATCAGCAGGTGATGTCCGCCTGCTGCGGCGATTTCGAGCGCGCGCTTGGCGCTTTCCTGCCCCTTGATGTCGCGCAGATCCGGCATGGGCACGCCGGGGCCGCGAAGGGCAGGGCGGGGCCGCGCCATGACTTGCGTGCCGCGAAAATGATTTGCCAGCTGGATCAGCGAACGGGGCGCGAGGATGTCGAGATCAGCGGAGGCCCAGGCGGCTTCCGGTCCCGCATCGAATGGGCAGATGAGGCCGTTGCCCATGGCATTAGCGGCGATGGCGGCAGGCAAAACGCCTGCGACCGAGGTGATTGAGCCGTCGAGCGCCAGTTCGCCGATCACAGTGTAGCCATTCAGACAATCTGAAGGCAGCGCGCCGATGGCGGCCATGACGCCCAGGGCGATGGGCAGATCGTAATGGCTGCCCTCCTTGGGCATATCGGCCGGAGCAAGGTTCACCGTAATGCGCTTGGCGGGCAGCGCGAGCCCGGAGGCGTTGAGCGCGGCGCGTACGCGTTCGCGGGATTCGCCAACAGCTTTGTCAGCAAGGCCGACGACATTGAATTTTACGTCGCCGCCAAGAATCTGCACCTGGACATCGACGGGTTTCGCTTCGATGCCTTCAAAAGCGACGGTAGCAACACGCACAACCATTTCAGCCCCCACGACTGATCTTGCAATGCATTCAGGCTAGCTGACGTGGAGTAAATAATCAAGAACATTAAGAGAACAAAATTGGCAGTGGCGTTGCGCCACCCAAGGCGTTTAATTGGCTGGATTAATTCGGGGAGGCAGCGGTGGGCATGATTTCGTTGAAGGCGGCGGACGGGCACGAACTGGCAGCAGTACTGCATCTGCCTGAAGGCAAGCCGCGCGGCGGGCTGGTGATCATTCAGGATACCTATGGTATCGGCGATTATATCCGTTCGGTTGCGGCTGATTATGCCGCGCTGGGTTATACCTGCATCGTGCCCGCGCTCTATGACCGGCAGGAACGCGGCGCGAATTATCCTCGCACTGAAGAAGGCATGGAGGCATCACAGGCTCTGCGCCGCGCTGTGGTCTGGCCCGATATTTTGATGGATGTGGAAGCGGCGCGGGTGCGCATAGCCGAATACGGAAAGGTCGGCATTGTTGGCTTCTGCTTCGGCGGGTCCGTGGTTTGGTATGCAGCGCAAAGACTGCCGTTCGCGGCCGCATCATCCTATTACGGTCGCGATGTGCCGCATTGGCTGGATTTGCCGCCGTTGTGCCCCACGATCTGCCATTTCGGTGAAAGGGACACGATGATCCCGCTGGAAGGCGTACACAAGATAAATCCGGCGATGCCGCAAGTTCCCGTTCATGTTTATCCGGCGGGGCACGGCTTTGATAATCCCGCTACAGGGACTGATCCGGAGGTGATTGCGCTGGGGCGGAAGCGGACACTGGAATTGTTTCGCGCGTATGTGGGGTGATGAGGCGGGTTCTGCCTTGCTTGCAGCCTTGTAGTTGCCCGATTGGAATTGCTTATTGTTTGCATGCCGCTGGAGAATGAACATGCGAACCTCTGCAATTATTGCCGCAATCATTTTGCCGATCTTCGCGCAGAGCGCCGCCGCGCAAAATCTTTCCTGCGGCAAGTCACCATCGGATTGGTGCGCCTCACCGGCTGGCGATCCCTGCGGGCGGCATAGGACCAAAGCGGCGTGCATGGCGGACAATGCCTGTCATGGCATGCGCTATCACGGCGAATCCGTGATAGCCTGCATATTCGATGCGCGCGGCTTTGCGGAGAATTGTCCGGCGGTGGGATGCGTGAGAGCGCCCAAGCGCTGACAGGCGAGGCATGCTGCCTCTTCTTCGAACAATAGTGGGCTCCGGATTTGTTGTGGCGATGTTTCAGCGATCTCGCTGACGAGATGAAGCGTGCGGTTGCGCACCTTCTTTCCGTTCAATGTGAGCGATAGTGGCATTCGGCGGTCAATCACCGCAAATGGAGGTTCGTCATGTCTGCATTCGAGTCCGGAGCTGAAAATCAAATGGCGGCCTTGTCCCGCCGCGTCGCCCAGCTTGAGGAAACGCTTGCACAACGCGACAGCCTGGCCCGGCAAATTCTGCCGGCAACTAAATTTCTCTCGATATTTCTTGTGATCGCCGCATTCGGCTTGCTGGCTGCGCAGCTCTTTCTACCGCATCAGTCATTGGCGACATCCGCCTTGATTCAGAGCGCGCTATATACATCGCTGATTGGATCCATCAGCTTTTCGATCATGTCGATAAACATGCGGCGTGAGCTCCCGCCACAGGAACAAAAGGAAGCGTGCGCACCACTGGCGGCGAAGGCTTCCTGATTCCGGTTTCTCCTGGAAACGGACAGCCCAGCACAATCTCTTGTGCCGGGTTTTGTATGTTCGTGATGCGTTACGCATCACACCATATATTGCCCGCCGTTCATGCTGATCGTCGATCCGGTGATAAAGGCCTGTTCATCGGATGCGAGAAATACGACAGCGCGGGCAATTTCCTCGGGCTCACCTAGGCGGCCCATGGGGATGTGGGGCAGGATATGCTTGTCAAGCACATCCTGTGCGATGGCGCGCACCATTTCCGTGCCGATATAGCCAGGCGCGATGGCGTTGACTGTGATACCGGCGCGTGCGCCTTCCTGCGCCAGTGATTTGACGAAGCCGATTTCGCCAGCTTTGGCGGCGGAATAATTGGCTTGTCCGGCCTGGCCCTTCTGGCCGTTGATGGAGGAGATGCAGATAACACGGCCAAATTTCCGGGTGCGCATGCCGTCCCACACCGGGCGCGTCATGTTGAAGAGGGAATTGAGATTCGTGTTGATGACGGCATTCCACTGGTCGGGCGTCATACGATGAAACATGGCGTCTTTGGTGATGCCTGCATTGTTGACAAGGACTTCGACGGGGCCGAGGTCGGCTTCGATCTGTTTGAGGCCGGCGGCGCAGGCATCATAGTTTGACACGTCCCATTTGTAGACGGGAATGCCGGTCTCTTCCTTGAATTTGGCTGCGGCTTCGTCATTACCCGCGTAATTTGCGGCTACTTTGTAGCCGGCTGCCTTGAGAGCCTTCGAAATAGCTGCGCCAATTCCGCGCGATCCACCGGTTACAACTGCTACTCTTGGCATGGTTCCCTCCTGTTTCCCGAACGATAGTCTAGCCGATAACGCAAATCTGGACAGGCGTCATTTAGGCTTTAGGTGCGCGACTTTTGATTAAAGATGCGCCATGATATCGCTTTGATCGAAAGCAAAACGGGCTGCAGTGGCGGCTGCAGCCCGTTATCTTAACGTACTACGTGTTTCAGATTATCTTTCGACGCACATAGCAATGCCCATGCCGCCGCCGATGCAGAGCGTGGCGAGGCCCTTGGATGCGCCGCGGCGCTGCATTTCGTAGAGCAGGGTCGTGAATACACGGGCGCCAGATGCGCCGATCGGGTGTCCAATCGCGATGGCGCCACCGTTCACGTTCACGATGCCGGGATCCCAGCCCATATCCTTGTTGACGGCGAGGGCCTGCGCGGCAAACGCTTCGTTGGCCTCAACGAGTTCGAGATCCTTGACCTTCCAGTTTGCCTTGGCAAGCGCCATGCGGGAAGCGGGGATCGGGCCCGAGCCCATGACCGCCGGGTCGACGCCGGCCGTCGCCCAGGAAACGATGCGCGCCATCGGGGTCAATCCACGCTTCTTGGCTTCGTCAGCGCTCATCAGGACGATGGCAGCTGCTCCGTCATTGATGCCGGACGCATTACCCGCCGTGACCGTACCTTCCTTGTTGAAGGCGGGACGCAGCTTCTGCAAACCTTCCAGTGTTGTGCCAGCCTTGATATATTCGTCCTGATTGACGACCACATCGCCCTTGCGGGTTGAGACCGTGAAGGGGGTGATCTCATCCTTGAACTTACCGGCCTTTTGCGCGGCTTCCGC
The DNA here is from genome assembly GCA_947474545.1 of Beijerinckiaceae bacterium. GTDB lineage: Bacteria > Pseudomonadota > Alphaproteobacteria > Rhizobiales > Beijerinckiaceae > Terripilifer. The sequence continues at coordinate 17,404 of CANJJI010000045.1, forward strand.
CTTGTTCTGAGAGCCAAGGGCAAATTTGTCCTGTTCGTCGCGGCTAATCTGCCATTTGGCGGCCACGTTCTCAGCGGTATTGCCCATGTGATAGCCGTGGAATGCGTCGGTGAGGCCATCCCGCAGCATTGAATCCATCATCTTGAATTCGCCCATCTTGGTGCCGTTGCGCATATGCGCAACGTGGGGCGAAAGAGACATCGATTCCATACCTCCGGCGACGATGATCTTGGCATCGCCATTGGCGATCTGCTGCATGCCGATGGCGATAGTGCGAAGTCCCGAACCGCAGAGCTGATTGAGGCCCCAGGCCGTCTTTTCCTGGGGTATGCCGGCCTTCATGGCGGCCTGCCGGGCCGGGTTCTGGCCTTCGCCAGCGGACAAAATCTGGCCCATGATGACTTCATCAACATCGGCGGGAGCTACCTTGGCCCGCTCCAGCGCAGCCTTGATGGCTGTGGCGCCGAGGTCATGGGCGGGGGTATTGGCGAACACCCCATTGAATGAACCGACAGCCGTACGGGCGGCGCCGACTACCACAATATCACTGGCCATAAGGGACTCCTGTTGGTTGATCCCGGCTGAAGCGGGGGAGCAAGGGCCGATTGGCCTTGATCGCCTGATGCAGGGGGCACGAACTTGTTCAACATCGCCAGCCCGCCCGGGTCAAGCGGACGGATATGGGCAATTGGTATGCACTGCACCTCAATTTGTCGCGCTGCAAGATGATGGTCGCGTCGCATTGCACAAATTTCTTTCACTTTTGCAACAAAATGCTATCTTGCCGTTCAGGGACGGGTTCAAAGCTGCGTTTCGGGGTTCGACGGACACGTGTGATGACAGACGCTAAAAAGCCGATCACGATCAAAAAATACGCTAACCGTCGTCTCTACAATACAGGCACCAGCAGTTATGTCACGCTGGAAGATCTCGCCAAAATGGTCAAAGAAGGCGAGGATTTTGTCGTTTTCGACGCCAAGACAAATGAAGAAATCACCCGTTCGGTTCTGACCCAGATCATATTCGAGCAGGAAGGCAAGGACGGCCAAAGCCTTTTGCCAATCTCGTTTCTGCGGCAGCTCATTCGATTTTACGGCGATTCCATGCAGATGCTTGTTCCCAGCTATCTTGAGTTCTCCATAGACAAGCTGGTGGGTGAACAGCAGAAAATGCGCGAGCAGGTGGCAAATGCCTTCGGAGGCTCAGGCTTGCCCGGGCAGCCGGTGTTTGCTGCCATGGAAGAAACAGCGCGCAAGAATATGGCGATGTTCACACAGGCCATGTCGCTTTTCGGGGCTTTCAATCCGGCTGCCGGCAAGACGGAAAGCTCCGCGGGCGAGACTCCTGCGCCGCCGCCGGCATCAGCGCCAAATCCGTCTGGCGGCAATGATCTGGACGTGATGCGCAAGCAGATCGCGGATATGCAAAAGACACTGGAAGCCTTGTCCCGCAAGAGCTAACGGCCAGTTTCAGGCCGCAGCCGTCGTGCCTTGAGCAGGGGCTGGCTCCAGTTCCGTAACGCCCATCCCGAACCATGATCCCTGACAATAATCGACGCCCCAATCGGCGAGAAGCGTTGCTGTCTCCTGGTTCTCGACCCATTCCGCGACCACAGGAATCTGCAGATGATTGGCGAGGTCGATCAGTGTACGCACGAAGAACCGGTCGTCAGACGAGCGGGCCAGGTTCTGGACAAATGCGCCATCTATTTTCAGCAGATCTATGCCAAGGCCCCGCAAATTCTTGAAGGACGAGTAGCCGGCGCCGAAATCATCCATCGCGATGCGCATCCCTGTTTCGCGGATCGCGTAAATTCTTTCCCGCATTTTCTCGATATCACCGATGGCGCAGGTTTCTGTGATTTCCGCGATCAATCGGCTGGCGACACCGGGGTTCGCGGTGAGACGCGTGCGCGCCGCTTCGAGCCATTCGGGATCGTGAGCGGTGATGCCCGAAATATTGATTGAAAGGGTCAAGGTTGGGTCGGTAGCTAGCCTGTCGATCGCCAGTTCCATGACGCGCTGATCGAGCAAGGTCACAAGGCCCGACTTTTCTGCAACGGGTATCAGGCTGGCTGGAGATATCTCGCGGCCATCGTCAGTGCGCAGACGCAGCAAGGCTTCGTAAAAGACGGGCTTGCCGCTTCTAGCAGCTACGATGGGTTGCAGAGCGATGGCCACGCGGCGCTGGTTCAACGCATCAAGGATGTGTTCAGCTATGGCCTGATTACGAAGGCGTTCGTGATTGAGCTTCAGGCTCGGCGTGTAAAGGACGAAGCGCCTCGAGTGGCCGCGCGTGGTGTCGATTGCTTCTTCGGCATGCTGAAAAAGTTGCTGGGTGTTGCGGGCATCCTTCGGCGCGCATACGCCGCCGCTGCGAACAGAGATTTTGTGCTGGCCGTGCGGCGTTTTTAGTTCCTGGCTCGTCATCGCGTCAAGGAAGCGCGCGGCGGCAAATTCCATTTGTTCTGCATCGCAGTTCTGTAACAGGATCGCAAAACGATTGCCGGAATATCGGGCTACAATATCAGTGCCGCGCATGTTCTCGCGGATTTTCTGGACCGCGGCGGCAATGATGGCGTCGCCCGCGTCGTAGCCATAAGTGCGGTTGATATTCGTCATGCCTTCGACGGCAAGTAGGAGCATTCCGAATCCTGCCTTGCCGGGCCTGGCATCAGCAAAGAGGCGATTGAGGCATTCCATGAGGCCGGCGCGGGACATGGCTCCAGTCAGCGAATCGAGATCCGCTCCAGCCTGCGAGTTGCGCAGTTCCTCTCGATTTTTGGCGACGACGCGAATTGCACCGTGTGCGTGGGCTGGCTTACCGTCCGGGCCGGCGAAGCAGCGGCCGGAATCCTCAATCCACAGGCGCGGCGAACTGCGGGATTCCGGATCCAGGAGAATGCCGTATTCAGCATGAAAGCGCGCGCCCGCACCGGTATCGGTTTCGATGACCTTTTTGATGGCTTCGAGCCTGGTGGTGCGGCTGTCCCAGGACGTCAGACCGGCAAAAGCGCGTCCGGTTTGAAGTTCGAGCGCGTTTATCACGGGGAGCACATCCTGTGCGTTCGGTCCCCAGACAATTCGATCAGAGAGGATATCCCAATCGTAGACTGTTTCGCCGATCGAACTGAGGATGTCACGCGGGAGGGGTGAGTTGCGCGAGGGTTCTGCGGAAATGGGGGAAATAGAGCGACCTTCGCTGATATTCAATTCAATTTTTGACACAAGGCGCTCCAGCAAATTCCATTCGGCGCCGATTGTAAGCGCACGGCGATGAATTTCGCCCAAACGCGTTAACGAAGGGGTAACGCTGTTGTATTTTGTACGGCTAAATCCGGCCTGTGCGGCCAGGCATTTTTCCAGTACTCGAAATCACAAATTCCACGCCTGCCGTTATTTGATAAGTATCCACTTTTCATCTGCGGAAGGGCGTCACGGCGTGCCCCACTTTCCTCCGATGGTGCATATTAGGCTTTGTTTTTGAGTTCGCGCAATTCGGTAAAGACCGCCGCAGGGTCAGCGCCACTCATCGCGAGCTGTTTCTGGATGGCGGAATCGCTGGCGCGCAAAAACGGATTGGTTTTCAATTCCAAGGCCAGTGTTGTTGGCAGGGTTGGCAAATTGGCCGCGCGCAGAGATTCAATTTCGGCAAAGCGTTCGCGAAGGGCCTCATTGGCTGGGTCGACTGTCAGCGAAAATTTTGCGTTCGATAATGTGTATTCGTGGCCACAATATATTTTTGTATCGAGCGGCAGCGCTGCGAGTTTTTGCAAGGATGCGTGGAGCACAGCCGGAGGCGCTTCAAACGCGCGTCCGCAGCCGAGCGCAAAGAGCGTGTCGCCAGCCACGAGAAGATGGTCTTCTTCGAAGAAGTACACAATATGTCCTGTCGTGTGGCCGGGCGTCTCGATGACTCGCGCTGTAAGATTGCCGACCTTTATGTTCTCGTTTTCCGACACGTAGGTATCTGCGCCAGGTATCCGCGCTCGGTCTTTCTCCGGAGCGACGATCCGCGCAGAAGGAAATTTCTCGCGCACGCCGGGAATACCGCCGATGTGATCATTATGGTGATGGGTGACCAGTATGTCGGTCAGGGTCCAACCTGTTTCGGCGAGGGCAGCCAGAACTGGTCCTGCTTCGGGCGCATCCATGGACGCTGTAGCGCCGGTTGCGGGATCGTGGATCAGAACGCCGAAATTATCCTGTAGGCACATGAACTGATGGATCTGGGCGGGCATGATTGGCTCCGTGGGAGTGCTGATACGTCCGGCAGGTCCGAACCTGAAATGAAGGTGTAATCGGCACGGCGTAGCGGGTCAAACCACAAGCTCGGGTCAACTGCGGGCATTGCATTTTCCGCCGGTTAGGACCAATTCTTTTTTATGGCGCTTGATGTCGCAGATCTCAGAGCATTTTATGGATCGCCACTCGGAAAGGTGGCTCGGCGGTTCATTGCGCCAATCATTCGCGAGCGCTGGGAGAATTGCGCCGGGCTGTCGATGATGGGGTTAGGCTATGCGCCGCCCTATTTCGGGGATTTTCGGGAACAGGCATTGCGTGTTCTTGCATTCATGCCGGCCGGGCAGGGCGTGGTCAACTGGCCGGCAGAGGGCGCCTCTAGTTCAGCTCTGGTGGATTCATCCATGCTGCCGCTTCCCGATTCTTCAATTGACCGGGTTCTTCTGGTGCATGCGCTCGAAGTGACGGATCATCCGCAGGACATGCTTGAAGAAATCTGGCGGGTGCTTACGCCGGGCGGGCGAATGATCGCCGTGGTTCCCAACCGTGGCGGCGTCTGGGCGCGGGTGGACCGTACGCCGTTCGGGCACGGGCTGCCTTATTCACGCAGCCAGTTGCGGGATCTGCTCAGGGAAACCCATTTCCTGCCAGTACATTGGGCCGAGGCGCTCTATGTGCCGCCGTTCACACGGCCTTATCTGTTGAGGCTCGGCGCCGCCTTCGAACGCATTGGCAGCCGCCTGGCCTTGCCGGGTTCAGGCGTACATCTGGTGGAGGCGACCAAACAGCTTTATCGACCCGTGGCTGTGCGGCGGTCCATGCGCAGGGTGTTGCCGCAGCTCGTGCCCGCCCCGGCCGCAATCGCAGGCCGGCTGGCTGACTATAATGAGACGACAGCAGCTGAGGGCGATTGCGATTCCGGCCTCTCGGCAGCGCCTTCGAGATAACCCTGCAAACCAAATCCGATGTGAACGGCGACGATTACCATCAGTGAAAAGGCCAGCAAGCCATGGGACCACAAGAGCCACAATGACCAGGCTTGATTTGGCGGCAGGATGGCGGGCAGACTGGCGCCGCTGAATAATTCGCGCATTTCACCAGCCGCCGAACCAGCCCAGCCTGTGAGCGGAACCAGAATGAGCAGCGCATCAATAGTCCAATGGGCGATGAGCGTTGCGCGTGAATGCCAATTGGCCAGGCTTGATGTGCGGCGGTTGATGATAGACCGCAGGCGATAGGCGAGGCGGAACAAAGCAAGCCAGAGAATCGCAAATCCGATTGATTGATGCAACGAAGTCAGGAGCGCCGCCAGCGAGCCCGAGCCCAATTGAACCATGACAAATCCGATTGGAAATTGCACGAGGAGCACAGCAGCAGTAACCCAATGAAATACCTTCGCGGTGAATGAGAAGTCTGCGGGGGCTGCGGCTCTGTGTTTCATGGCGGACCTCTTTGGGCCTTTAAGCTGACTTCACGCGACAGTCGCCGGTGAAGTTTGCATGAATTGTTCGACGGACTGGCGAAGCGCAGCCGCTTGGAGGGTCAGATCATCGGAAATGGCATGCACGACCTGGGCGGCTTTGCTGGCGTCGCCGATCATTGCAGCAACGCTGCCAATGCTTTGATCCAGGCGGCGCGCGGTTTTTGCTGTGCGATTGGCGATTTCGTCGATATCGCGCGTGGCCAGGTTCTGGCTTTGCGCCGCGGCTGCGATCACTCGGGCAATTTCGTCGATCTCACCCATGGAGCTCACCATGGCGCGAATGATTGAGGCGATAGAGTCGCTGGCGTCGATGACGCTCTGTAATTGGCCTCGAATATCGCCAGTGGCGCGGGCCGTCTGAATTGCGAGGGTTTTGATTTCCGAAGCTACAACGGCAAAACCGCGTCCGACTTCCCCGGCGCGAGCCGCTTCGATCGTTGCGTTCAAGGACAGCAGGTTTGTGCGCTCAGCCACGGACTGGATGAGCTCGATAACCTTTTCGATCGACTGGGTGCAGCTTACCAGATAGGTCGATTTTTCGTCGGCGTTTCTGATCGATCCGTTTGCCAGTGACACGATTTCTGTCGCTCGAACGATCTGAGTGTGGATGTCGCCGATGGTACGTGACAGTTCGCCTACCGAGACGGAGACGGATTCGATACTGTTGGTAGTTTCGGATGTGGAAGCTGTCGCCGCCAGCGTCTGCCGCTCTGCTTCCGAAGCTGTTCTGGCCAGGGCATCAGATTGGGTTTCCATGCGAACCGCATGGCCTTCCAGATTGGACAGGATGGCGGCAATCCTATCCCTGAATCGCTCGACTGATACCTGTTGCGCTTCTTTTGCTGTTATTTCGCTGGCAAGACGTTCACGCTCGCTTTCTGATCGTGCTTGCCGCTGCTCCATACTGATCTGATAGGCCACAAGTGCGCCGCCAAGAACACCGATCTCATCCTGACGATGCGCGTGCCGTTTGAGATAATTGCCGTCACTCTTATTGGGTTTTATCAGGACCTGGGTGAAACGTTTTATCGGCGTCACGAGCCATAATCTTTCAAAGATCAGGATCTGGAGTAAAACAATCAATGTCAGAGTGAACGCGAAAAGCATGTGCCGCTGATAGCTTGCCTGATGACTGGCGGCGCTCTGCGTGATCTGGAGATTCTCCTTCCGGACGCTGTCCAGATATTTTGAAATGTCCGCGAGAAGCGCTGTCTCTGCCGTCTGAGCCTTTTCGCGATACGATTGCCAGTCGATGCCACCCGGGCCGGGCGGATTGATCGGGCTGCCAGTCAGCGAAGCGCCTGGTGGTGTTGTTTGTGCAAAAGCCCGCACGCCGTTTGCCAGTGCGCCAGGAAGATCGTGAGCCTGGCTGACGACTGCCGATAGCTCACGGGTGATCGCCTCAAGTGCGGCTAACTGGTCGCCATCTTTTGCGGACGCGCCTTCGGCGATCGCCCTGACCCGCGAAATAGCCCCGATGGTTTGCAGGGCTGCAGTCAATGCCTGCTGACTTGTATCGGAATTATAGAGCTGGTGTGTGACAGTCGAGTTCAAATGTAAATTATAGAGAAATTGGGTCACAGCAAGGGTGCCGGAGCAGAACGCTATCGCTCCGAACCAGACGATGAATCGTTGCGTAACCGAGCTCCGAAAGCTGGCGGGTAACATCGGGGAGCCTATTTCTGAAACGCCCCAAGTGATAACAAGCCAGTGTTAAGGCAGCGTAAACCTTAAATATTTCTTGGTCTTATATCTTTGCTATCTCATTCTTAAAACTGGCGTGGGGAGCCCGAAGCAGCGGGCCAGAAACATTGCGCCGTGACGAATCTCTTCGCCATCAATGCTGTGGCCCAGGCCAATAGCCAGGTGCCACTGGCAGGGAATGTTGGCGGCGGCGAGCTGATCCGCAGTCATGAACATGGAATCAACTGGTATCACTTCGTCCATGTGGCCGTGCATAAGCAGCACGGGCGGCGGCGCGCCAGCCGTTGAGCGAGCCGTAGCTTCTCCGATATGTTCGGAACCAACCAGAGTACCTGAAAGCCCGATGACTCCGGCCGGTGCGATCTTGCGGCGGAGGCCGACATGAAGCGCCATCATGGCGCCCTGGCTAAAGCCGACCACGGCGAGCCGGTCAGGCTGCACGCCCAGAGTTTCGAGTTCCGAATCGATGAAAGCGTCGATGACAGGGTGGGCGGAACACACGCCGTTCCAGCGCTCATTGGGATTGCGGTCGGTCAACCTGAACCATTGGCGTCCGCCGGGGGCCATCGCGCAGGGCTCATGGGCGTGCGGGGAGGCAAAGGCCGCATCGGGCAGAATTTTTTGCCACTGCCGTCCGATTTCGATCAGATCGTTACCGTCAGCACCATATCCGTGAAGGATGACAACGAGTTGCTTGGCCGAACCGGAGAGCGGTTTCAGGCGGGGCCCAACAAGCGCATTCGCCATTTCTGCGTTCCTTTGTTTGCTGCGCCGGGTATAGGGCCGGGCGTCAAGCCTGCCAAGAGGCCGTTCAAATGCGTGGCTCAAGCGCCAGCATTTGGCCGGGGCTCTTCGGTTTTTCGTTTTAATTCGAGCATTTTGGCGTAATAGGCCCAGATCAGCCTGGCAGCCACCGCACGATAGGGTTGCCAGCGCCGGGAAAGCGTTTCTAGTTTTTTGGCGTCAGGGCGCGCGCGCAGTTTGAGCACCATGCGGACACCTTCCTGTAACGCGAGGTCTCCAGCCGGCCAGATATCGGGATGACCGAGACAGAACAGGAGATAGATATCTGCAGTCCAGGGACCGATTCCCTTCACCGCAACCATTTTGTCTCTGGCGGCGCTCGCGCCGAGCTTTGTAAGTTCTTCCAGGTCGAGCGATTTTTCCTCAATTGCTGCGGCCACAGCCCGCAAAGTGCGCATTTTGGGGGAAGAGAGACCGCAGGCGCGTAGGTCTTCATCTGTTGCTTCAAGAAGCTGGCGATGATGCAACTGGCTGAAATTCGCCTGAAATCGCGCAAATATAGCGCGAGCGCTGGCCCTCGAAACCTGTTGCGAGATGACAATCCAGATCAGACCGGACAGGTCAGCCGTTCGTGTCCGCAGCGGCGGCGGCCCTGCTATTTCCAGCATGTGGGAGATGCACTCAGGATCAATATTCAGCAAATTGCTGGTGGCAGCTCGCAGAGTTTCCCCGGAAACAATCCGGACGGGCTTTTGTGGGTGCATACGGCCAGATGTTCTTTTCGTTGCCAAGGCTTAGGCTTCCTGAAATCTGCCGGCGGCTTGTTTCGCCGTCCGGGGCGCATATCTAACAGTACACGCCGCGGCTGTGTTTGATGAACCGATTTTTCGATTGCGGCTTTCCGGCTTTCTGCCAAACATCGCTGGCTAAACCTAGAGTGAAATATGCAAAGCGAATCGTCTCAAACCAGCTCCAATGGGGTCAGCGCCGCGCTGGTTGTCAGATTTGCGCCCTCTCCAAATGGATATCTCCACCTTGGGCATGCGTATTCGGCCCTCAAGAACTACGAATTCGCACGGCGGCACGGGGGTCGGTTTCTGTTACGAATCGAGGATATCGATATCGGTCGCGCCCGTCCGGAATTCGAGCAGGCTATTTATGAGGATTTGGCCTGGCTGGGTATTGAATGGGAAAGCCCTGTGCGCCGCCAGTCGGAACATTTTGCCGCTTATGCAATTGCGTTGGAAAAGCTCAGTGAACTTGGATTGCTTTATTCCTGCACCTGCACACGCAACGATATTCTTGATGAGGTCAAACTGCGCGGAGAATGGCCGAGGGACCCGGACGGAGCGCCTATTTATCCGGGAACCTGCCGCGACTCTTCAGCTTCGGCGCTTTTACGTCAGATCACCTCAGACAAACCTGTGGCCCAGCGTCTGAACATGACGCAGTCTATTGGCGCCCTGCAAGGTCCGGTTGGATGGACCGAATATGGTGAGCAGGCTGATGGCCGTTTGGTCAGCGCGCAGCCGAGCATATGGGGTGACATAGTTGTCGGGCGGAAGGATGTCCCGGGCAGTTATCATATCGCGGTTGTTATCGATGACGCCGAGCAGGGTGTGACTGACGTGATACGCGGCATGGATCTCTTCGAGGCGACCAGTTTACATCGTTTGTTGCAGGAATTGCTGAATCTACCAGCGCCAGTCTATCGCCATCACCGGTTGATCACTGATGAACAAGGCCGCAAGTTGTCGAAGAGCGCTGGATCTCCGTCGCTGCGCGATTTGCGGGCCCAGGGCGTAACGGCGGCAGACATTCGTGCTCGGCTTGAACTGAATTAAAAACAACATAAATTGTCAGCGTGTTGCTTCGCTGGATGCGACTTTGGCGGCGTTGGGAGATTTCGCCATCATCGAATCGATCCGCTCACGTTCGCGATTGAAATCGGTCACCTGTTGCCGGGTCAGCTGGCGGGTCCGGGCGAGACGAATGCGCAACGGGTCAACGTAATTTCCATTGACGATGACTTCGTAATGGAGATGTGGCCCGGTCGAAAGGCCGGTATTTCCGACATAACCAATCACCTGCCCCTGACGGACTCGCACCCCTTCGGCAATGCCTCGGGCGAATGCCGATTGATGATTGTAGGTCGAAACATAGCCATTGCCATGTTGTATTTCGATACGGTTGCCGTATCCGGACTCGCGCTTGGCCTTGATGATCACGCCGTTACCCGCTGCGACGATGGGCGTGCCAATTCTCGTCGCCCAGTCGACGCCAGTGTGCATGCGTGAATAGCCAAGGATTGGATGACGGCGCCAACCGAATCCAGAGCGCTGTTCGCCGGATTCAACGGGTTTGCGTATCAGGAATTTACGGTTGGATTTGCCGGTGCTGTCAAAGTAGTCAATGGTGCCTTCACGATCGAGCACAAAGCGATAATATTTGAAGGTTTCATTGCGCGCCGTTATCGAGGCATAAAGCATTTCAGGCGCGCCATCGCGCTCTTCGCTTTCTGCATAGAACACTTCAAAGGCATCCCCGCCCGTCACTGCCCGATTGAAATCGACATCATTGGCAAAGATACGAACAAGATCGTCGATGGTGCGCTTGGGAATTTGCTGCTTCAAAGCAGTTTCGTAAAAGCTGCTGTAAAGACGCATTCCGCCGGGGCTGTCCTCGTCCTCATCGGAAACGGGCGCGCGCAGGCGAGGCGCCGGGCGGCTGTCGGTGCGGGCGACCAGCACATATTCGCCCAGATCATTGATCGCAACAGTGCCCTCGAGACTCTCGTCGTTATACACCGATAACCGGGCAACCTTTGGTTTCCCGGAATTATCGATATCTGCGAGCAAAATCTTGAGCTTCTGGCCCTCCTGTACGCCTGACTGGCCGCGGCGTCCGCTGAGAGCCGCGGTGATTGCACGAGCCTGGGCGGGCGCTGCGCCTTGCGAGGCTAGAATTTGCTCGAGCCTTTCGTTGTGTTTGACAACGATCAGCTTTTCCTCAGAATCGACGTCCTTGTTTTCGAGTGCGGAAAATTTCGGGATGACTGTCACATTCTCCGCGACCATTTTTACCTGGATGGAAGAGAAGGGCGATGGGATGGTTGGCGAATTCAGCGATGCATAACCAAGAGTGCCTGCTCCAATTCCCGCACGGCTCGTGCGCATCAGCAACATCTGTGGGGGTAGAGGCAGACTGGGGCGGGCGCCGTTGCCGATTACCCCTTTGAGATGCTCGTTCACCTGGGCCTGGATTTCATCAATGCTCAACGAGAAGCGGCTGTTTGCGAGATCCCCGGGCGACAAATTCTCCGCTATGAAGGAAACGTCAGCGTCCTCACGCTCATTATCGCCTTCGGGAGCGGTCTCACCCGGTGCGGGGTCGCCTCCCAACAATTTAAGCGGATTGAATGCGGGGACGTCATTCGCAAAACCGATCGAGCCCATCGCCAAGGTCGGGCCGATGTGCACGAAACTGCGGGTACGGACGATCTCCCTGTCGCCTGCCCTGACAGTCGTCGACGCCCGGAAAGCCTGCCGCGCCGCCACGATATCAACCGGACGGGAGAGTCTATCGCCCTTGTTGTTCTGGCTCACAGTTCCATCACCCGCAGATCCCGGCCTGTCGCGGGCAACGAATTCAGGCGCTTCGGCCAGACGTGAACTGTAATTCAAAGCTGCGAAAATTGCCGAACCGATCAATCCGGCACCAGCGATGCCCGTCAACACAGTGCCACTCAACCAGCGGAGCGACACACGCCGGTGATCGTTGTGGCTTTGGGCGCTACCACCGGACTCAATGGGGGGATCAAGGCCCAAATCGACGAATTCACCATTGCGCTCGAGACGCCGCTCGGATGAGCTCCATCTCTCGCTGTATTGGGAATTTCGCAGATCCGCCACGCTTGATATCCATTCAATCGGCCCAAGGGGCGCACGAGCTTCAAGGAACCGGCCGGAGGGAATCTCCGATTTGCCCTGAGAACATGGCCAAGTCAGGTGAATCCGTCAATTGCGATCAACTGCGAAACCCTCAAGTCCACGAAATACCATAGGCGGACGCAAAATGGCTCAAATAGGGCAGGGCTGGGCGTCAGGCAGAAGGATAAAACCTGCTGCATTTCATCAGGCTGTCACGGGAATGAATTAAAAACCCATTATAGAACAATCATATGATCAATAATTTTTTGCACTGCGATAAAAAAAATGAAGATTTTTAAAAAAGTCCGTTGACAGCTCCGAATGGTTCCCCCTATAAGCACAACACCGGCGGCGGTCATGCCTTTGGCGGACGGTTTCCTTCGGTCTTCTCGAGCTTCTCGGGTGTACCAAACTCTGATAATCTGCCGATGTAGGGCAGGCTTATCGGGGTGATAGCGGTCCTTCCGCTGTCAGGCATCTGGGTTGAGTTCGAATGCGCTGTTTGACAATTAAATCGGAAGAAAGAGAAACGTGGACGGCGGATGTCCTTGCGGACACGCCAATCCGGGGCAACCTAGGTTGAGTGTCAGAGAGACATACTGACGGTCACGTTTTCTAAGCACACCATACGATGTCGTCGTGAGACGAAATCGGATGTGCTTGGGACTCGTCAAATGAGGCGTCTCGCAAGAGACGTAATTTAGTGACCAGTCAGGAACTTATCTCAATACAACTTGAGAGTTTGATCCTGGCTCAGAACGAACGCTGGCGGCAGGCCTAACACATGCAAGTCGAACGCCCCGCAAGGGGAGTGGCAGACGGGTGAGTAACACGTGGGAACGTACCCTTCGGTTCGGAATAACTCAGGGAAACTTGAGCTAATACCGGATACGTCCGAGAGGAGAAAGATTTATCGCCGAAGGATCGGCCCGCGTCTGATTAGCTTGTTGGTGAGGTAACGGCTCACCAAGGCGACGATCAGTAGCTGGTCTGAGAGGATGATCAGCCACA
>CANJJI010000046.1 GCA_947474545.1 Beijerinckiaceae bacterium
GCGCAAGCGGCGGATGCCGCGCGTCCGCAATCACGGAAAATGGGCCATGCAAGGCCAGAACGGTATGGCGAACGCCCGGAAACAGCGCTATCCGGCAAAATCAGCCCCAAGCTGGCGAATCCCCCGAAGAGTTTTGCAAGAGGCTCAACAGAATGACTTTTCAAGCCAGTTGTTTCTTGAAGAACGCAATCGTCCTGTCCCAAGACAACTCGGCAGCTGCTTTATCGAACCGCGGCGTCGTATCGTTATGGAAGCCATGATTGGCATTCGCATAGATATGCGTCGCGTATTCTTTCTTGTTCTCTTTCAGGGCCGCCTCATAGGCCGGCCAGCCGTCATTGATTCCCTTGTCGAGTTCACCATAATGAATGAGCAATGGCGCCTTGATGCGCGGCACTTCGTCGGCCTTTGGCTGGCGGCCATAATAGGGAACACCTGCAGCCAGCTCCGGCAACATGACGGCCATGGCGTTGACGATGCCTCCACCAAAGCAGAAACCGACAGCGCCGACCTTTCCATTCACTTGTGAATCGCCCCTCAGCGTTTCATAGGCCGCTACGAAATCCTGCAGCAGCGAATTGGCCTGCAGCTTGGATTGCATCTCACGGCCCTTGTCGTCATCACCGGGATAGCCGCCCAGCGACGTGAGACCATCAGGCGCAATTGCCGTAAACCCGGCAACAGCCAGCCGCCGCGCGACATCCGCAATATATGGATTTAGGCCGCGATTTTCGTGGATAACCACGACGCCGCCGCGCTTGCCACCTTCCGCCGGACGGGCCAGCAAGGCCTTCGTAGCGCCATGTCCCTTGGGGGAATTATAGGTGATCATCTCGGTCTTGATCCGTGGATCGTTCGGCTGAACTTGCTGTGCCAGAGCGTAATTCGGCAGCAGCATTTCAACCAGCGCCGCGCCGGTCACTCCAGCCACGGCAAATTTCCCGGCGCCTTCAATGAATTGCCGCCGGTCAATATGGCCATGGCAATATTTGTCGTAGAGATTCAGCAATTCCTGATCGAATTCGTGAGCTTGCTTGCGTACTGCGGTGGACTTTGACATCGGATTTCCCTCCCTGGTGTCCACACCACATTAGCGAAATTCAAATTGCTGAAAAATAAATTGCGCGTGATCAACCGGACCGCCGCATGGCTTCAACGGCGGCAAGATCGCCTGCCGCAACAAAGCCGGGATTGCGATAATCCTGCTCGCGCTTTCCATAAATAAAAGGCCCGCCATCCGCCGCACGAACGTTACCGCCAGCTGCGAGCAGGATGGCATGGCCCGCACAGGTATCCCATTCCATGGTCGGGCCAAAATGCGCGTAAACATCGGCTAGCCCCTCAGCCAACAAACAGAATTTCAGGGACGAGCCAGCAGAACGCCGTTCAATCACCGGCAGTTCCGCCAGAAAAGCCTCTGTTGCAGAGGTCAGGTGCGACCGGCTGGCACAAGCGACCAGGTTATTTTTGGAGGGTACGCGCACCTTGATGCGCCTGCGGCTCCCGGCCTCGGCGATGCTAGCTCCTGGCATAGCTGTGCAAGTATGGGCCTGCGCTCCAGCAAGCCACAGCCTTTTCAACGCCGGCGCATAAATCACACCGGCCATCGGCACGCCCTTGCTGACCAGCCCTATATTGACGGTGAATTCATCACGTCCAGCCAGGAACTCCTTTGTCCCATCGAGCGGATCCACAAGAAGAAAATCATCGCCCGTAACGGGAACATGGCCCGCCGCCGCCGATTCTTCGGCGATGACAGGCACGCCGGGAAACAGTCGCGCAAGACCCGGCAGGATGACGTCTTCTGCTTCCTGATCGGCCAAAGTCACCGGACTTCCATCGGCTTTGATCGTCGCACGCGCTTCACCGAAATGCTTCATGATCGAAAGGCCCGCAGCGAGCGCGAGTTCCGCCATCGCTTCGATCAACGTGACATCAGGATGTTTCAAAGCAGCCACCTTGACTATCGATCAATGGCGCCGGGCGGGCGCGCATCCCATAAATTCTATGGTGACAACAATCATTCACCGCCAATCAGTCCTCACCTGCATCGCGCCCGTAAACGGTCCGGGCCGCTTCAGCGCTGACATAACCATTCCTGACATCTTCGGCTACCGCTTCGGCGCTGCGTTCTCCCGGCGGCCCAAATCCCGCACCGCCACTGCGCGCAAAGCGGATGACGTCGCCTGCGACCAGCGCGCGCGTTTCGAGCGGCCCCAGAATTTCCTGATTGTTGCGTCCGGGATTGAGCACAACGCTTGAAGGCACAGGCGAGTCGCCGCCATTCGCGCCTTGCGAAGCAAATTTGTGATTGGAAGAACGTACAGTCAGTACACAATCCTCCAGAACCTCGAATTCCCTGGCATAACCTAGCCCGCCGCGAAAACGGCCGGCGCCTGCGGTATCCTGAATGAGGTCAAACGAACGCACCCTTATAGGATATTCGCTCTCGAAAATTTCCACAGGCGCGCCCGGCGTAAAATGATTCATCGCCATCACAATCGGCGCACCGTCATGGGTGCTGGTCGCGCCCAGCGATGTATTGAGAAGCTCGTAAAGCACTGCAGGTTTGCCGCTGCGAATTTTCCTGTAGCCGATGGTCACAGCGCCGGAGCCGAGACCCGATGGCGCCACCGCCCGTACCGGATTGATCTTCGCCAGCGCCGACAGGACAGTCGCGTAAATCAAATGCGCTGTCGGGTAGTAATGATTCACCGTTGCCGGATGTTGTGGATTAACAATCGTCCTTTCCGGCAAGATAAAATCAATCGCCTCGCGCAAACCGAAATTCACGGGGATCGTCGGATCACAGGACGATAAGACAGCGACAAGCGATGCGGCTTGCGCTGTCGCCGATACGAGATTGACCGGCCCCTTGGCCTGCGGCGAAGTGCCGGTGAAATCCAGCTTCAGCCGCCCGCCTTTTTTCTCAGCGCGCACGGCAATGCGGATCGGAACATCCTTGTCTGCGCCATCATGATCGAGAAAGCCTTCGGCTTCTCCTACGCCATCAGGCCAGGCGAGAAGTTCAGCACGCACGCGTCCCGCTGTCAGATCGATCAACCGTTGCATCACATCGAGCACAACATCACGGCCATATTCATCGCAGAGTTCGGCCAGTTTGCGGCAGCCCACACGTGTACAACCCACCTGCGCACGCAGATCGCCCAGCACGATATCCGGAACCCGGCTGTTGTTAGCGATGATAGCTTCAACTGATTCCTCGATCCCTGCCTCTGTCTGGAAGCGAACCGGCGGAAACAACACGCCATCATGATAGATTTCGCGCGCAGCCGCCCCCGAAGAACCCGGCACTAACCCGCCAATATCTGACTTGTGCGCCAGACTGACGCCAAATCCGATCAATTTGCCCTCATGAAAGGCTGGTGTAATTGCACAGAAATCTGGCGCATGCGGACTGCCGCCCTTGTAGGGATCATTGGTGATAAAACTTTCACCCGACCTGAGCGTTTCAGCAGGATAGCGCGCAAGCACCGCCTGCACAGCTTGCTGATAGGCGGTGAAATGATATTGCAGCCCGCCACTCAAAATCACAACGCGCCCACGCGCGTCGGTAATGCCTGCGGTTCCATCCTTGGATTCACGCAGGATCGGCGAATAACCCGAGTGATATAGCGCATATTCCATCGTCGAGGCGCTCTCACGCAGACGGCTGGCGACCACTTCTGTTGTGATGGGATCGACGCTCATTTTGCCTCACAGGACGTGATGATCAGTATGCCCGAGATATCCACCAGCGCCTGCTGGCGCGCCGGAACAATCGTCGTTGAATCAAATTGATCTATGATCGCTGGCCCAACGATAACATCGCCCGCCAACAGCTTTGCGCGGTCATAGAGTTTAGCCATGGCGAAAGCGTTTTCATCGAGGTCATAGAGTTTGCGCTCACCCTTGAACGCGCGCGCAGGATTGCCATCGCCCGTTGCCAACACAGGCAAATTAAACTTCGGGATCTCTATTTCAGATTGCAGACGGAACGTGACGATTTCAGCCTGCTCCTTGGGCGCCGATTGCCCGTAGACCTGATGATGGACAGCATCGAAGGCTTGCTTCAACGCGATTTTCCCATCGTCGCCGAGATCAGCGGGACATTCCACCGGCAATGTATAGCCCTGATGGGGATAGCGCAGATCAAGCAGCCGCGTCAGCTTCACCGCCGCGCGCGAAAAACCTTCGATTTCCGCTTCCTCGTAAGCCTGCCGTTCGAGCTCGGCAAAAACCGCGTTGATACGCGCAGCAGACGAACGCTCAAGCGCGCCCATTTCAGATTTCAGATAGGAATGGCGCACGTTCGTCTGCAACATGCCCATGGCGCAATTGAGCCCTGGCGAGGAAGGCACTAGCACGGTGGGAATACCAACAGTGCGCGCCAGCACGGCCGCATGCAAAGGCCCTGCACCACCGAACGCCACAAGTGCGAATTTGCGCGGGTCCTGTCCCTGTTCCTGCAACGCTAGCCTGAGATCGACAGCCATCTGCGTGTTGACGATACGCAAGATCCCGGCTGCGCCTTTGACAACATCAAGTCCAAGCGGTTCGGCAACGCTCGCAATCGCTGCTGCTGATTTATCAGCATCCAGGCGCATAGAGCCTGCGAGCAGATTATCTGTTCCAAGCGCGCCCAGAACAACATTCGCGTCGGTGACAGCCGGTTCCGTACCACCACGCCCGTAGCACGCCGGCCCCGGTACTGATCCGGAACTGCGCGGCCCGACTTTCAAAAGCCCGTCCTTACCGATCCACGCGATCGTGCCGCCGCCTGCGCCGAGCGTACGCACTTTCAGCATGGGTGTGCCGATATCCTGACCCGCAATCAGCCCCTGCGTCGTCTCCAGCATACGCCCATCGACGATGACGCTGATGTCGGTCGACGTGCCGCCCATATCGAAAGTGATGACATGCGAACGTTTCGTAACACGCGCCAGTTCAACCCCGGCGATGACGCCTGCAGCCGGTCCGGAGAGCAAGGTCTGATTGGGATGTTTCGCGCCCAGCGAAATGCGCATCAACCCGCCGTTTGACTGCATCAGAAACAATTGCGGCGTTGTCAGTCCGCGCTTGCCTAGATTCTCTTCCAGCCGCAACAAATAGGTGGCGATTTTCGGACCGACGTAAGCGTCGATAACCGTGGTGGACAGGCGCGGGTATTCGCGGATGACCGGCAATATGCTGGATGACAGCGAAATGCGGCAAGCTGGCGCTTCCTCAGCGATGATCTCCCCTGCCCGGCGCTCATGCGCCGGATTAACGAAAGAGAAAAGGAAGCAGACGGCGATGGATTCAACGCCCTTGTCTCTCAAGCGGCGCACGGAAACCCGCAGCGCATCTTCGTCGAGCGCTGTCAGCACTTCGCCCTGAAAGTCGAGCCTCTCGACTGCTTCTTCAGTCAGCCATTGCGGCGCCAGCAGCGGAGGCTTTTGATAAAATGTGTCGAGCAGATCTGGACCGGAGGGCTGCGACCAGCCGCGCGCCTCATAAACAGCCCGGAACCCCTTTGTGATGATAAGCCCGGTGCGAACGCCCTTGCCTTCCAGCAGGGCATTGGTGGCGACGGTTGTTCCATGCACAAAAAGTGATATCTGCGCCGGCGCAACACCGCTTTCAAACAGCTTTTCCAGCGCATCCAGCACGGCGTTGGAGGGATCGGCGGGGACTGAAGGAACTTTCGCACGCCGGATCTCGCCAGACTGCTGTTCCACCGCGATCAAATCGGTAAACGTACCGCCTGTGTCAACCCCCACCAGCCAGGTGTTCAAACGCGCCTCCCGCCAAGATTTTCTCAGAACGCAAGAGTCTCGCGCGACGAATGCGCGAAACTCTGGCCTGTATTTTATCGCAAATCGTATTGCATGATACACCCGGTACGCAAGGCTGCATTCGGCGCAGGGTCAAATTCGCACTTGCTGTGGCGGCCCAAATCACACAAACTTGGCAGCAATGCCCTCCGCAAAGAACGAGCAGGAAGGCGCTGCCGGAGTTTCGCAGAGGGGAGGATTTCGTGCATCATCTCAGGGACAAATACGCCATTGCGGGCACAGGAAAGAGCCGGCTCGGCCAGGTGGGTCTGAATTCGCTGGCGCTCCTCGAAGAAGCCATCCACAACGCGCTGGATGACGCAGGCCTTACCGCGCGCGATGTAGATGGCCTCGTGGTGCGCGGTCCCGACGACGTTTACTCCCATCATCAGGTCATCGCGCAGCGCCTTGGCATGGATATGAATTTCAGCACTTCGCTGGACAATGGCGGGGCCAGTCAGATTCTCTCGGTGATCCTAGCCGTCATGGCCATTGATGCAGGCCTTGCGACCACAGTCGTGTGCGGTTACGGGCGCGACAGCTGGACAAGAACGCATTCTAACGAAACTTCACGCATGCAGGGCAACCTTGTGCCTTCTTCCCAGCGCCCACGCGAACACGGCCCGGAATTCGGACATTTCGGCGCAGTGTCCCATCATGCCTTCGGCGCGCGACGTCATATGTTTGAATACGGCACGACACGAGAAGACTTCGCCCATATCGCCATGGCTTTCCGTGAACACGCCTTGCGCAATCCCGAAGCGCAAATGAAAAAGCCATTGTCGTTTGAGGATTACATGAACGGCCGGCTGATCGTCGATCCCTTCGGCTTGTATGATTGTTCGCTCAACAGCGATGGCGCAGGCGCAGTCGTCGTCACCAGCGCTGCGCGCGCCAAAGACCTCAAGCAGAAGCCCGTACTAATCAAGGGCTTTGCAACCCACAACAATACCAAAGGCTTTATCGCCGAAGATCACATGCTTGTTACGGGGGCTAAGAAAAGCGGCGAACGCGCCTATGCGATGGCCGGCCTCGGCCCAAAGGATATCAACACAGCGCAGATCTATGATTGCTTCACTTACATGGTTATGGCCCAGCTGGAAGATTACGGCTTCTGCAAGAAGGGCGAAGGCGCGGCCTTCGTCCGCTCAGGCGCGCTGCGGCTGAACGGCTCGCTCCCAACCAATACATCAGGCGGCCAACTTTCAGAGGCCCATGTTGAGGGCATGCTTCAGATCGTGGAAGGCGCGCGGCAATTGCAGGGCATCTATGATGCAACGCGGCAGGTTCCAAACGCCGAAGTGGCCCTTGTCAGCGGCCATGGCGGCAATCAGGTCTGCCATTCGACACTCATACTGGGAAGGGCCTGATCCAATGCTAGATTACAAAAAGCCCGTCCCCGTTCCATCCGATGAATCCAGTCCCTATTGGGCAGGTCTGAAACAACACCGCTTGGTGATGCCCCATTGCGATGATTGTGATGGCTATTGGTTTCCGCCTTCCCAATATTGCCAGCATTGCAGTTCGAAAAACTGGGAGTGGAAAGACGTCAGCGGCAAAGGGCGCATCTTCAGCTTCGTTGTTTATCACCGCGTCTATCACCCCGGTTTTGCCGGCGAAGTTCCCTATGCCGTCGCGGTCATTGCGCTCGATGAAGGCCCGCGCATGCTCTCCAATATCGTGGGCATAGCGCCAGACAAACTGGTCTGCGATACGCCTGTCGAAATTGTCTACGACGACATCACCCCGGAGATGACGATCCCTAAATTCAGAGTGGTTTAATGCCAAAGCGATGACGCTCGGCCCATCGCTTTGGAAAGCACGAACGCACACTGGCGCCGAGGCGCCGGATGCCTTGATATAAGCACGCTATTCCGCAGCCATTGATGCCGGTAGCTCTGCAGGCGACGGAGGCTTTATCCCGCGGATCATATCCGCAGCCTTCTCCGCAATCATGATTGTCGGTGCATTTGTATGCCCGCCTGGAACCGCAGGCATGACAGACGCATCGATAACGCGCAGCCCCGTCACGCCATTCACCCGCAATTCGGCATCGACCACAGCATCGGGATCGCTGCCCATCCGGCAGGTGGATGTCGGATGATAGATCATGCTGGCGGTAGACCGGATATA
Source organism: Beijerinckiaceae bacterium (assembly GCA_947474545.1). GTDB lineage: Bacteria > Pseudomonadota > Alphaproteobacteria > Rhizobiales > Beijerinckiaceae > Terripilifer. The sequence goes on from CANJJI010000046.1 coordinate 7,950, forward strand.
GGCGTCAATTTCTGCATCGCTCTGGATATTTTTTCCCGGCCATACCTCACCGCCCAGCATGCCTGCCAGAGGCTGCGTCGCATAAATCTGCCGCGCCTGCTTGACGCCTTCGCGCAACGTGTCGAGATCCTTCTGCGTCGAAAGATAATTGTGGCGGATAACTGCTTTGTCGGCCGGATTGTTTGAACGCAGGCTCACACTGCCGCGGCTTTCGGGATGCAGCAGAACCACGCGTGTACCCATATACCCGCCCTTGGGCTTGCGAATACCCGGAAACCACACATGGGCCTCCGGATTCACACGATTCATGAGAAGTTCGATATCGGGCGCACTGAGTTCAGGCCGTGTGCGAATATAGGCAAGGCAGGCCACCGGCAATGTCGTCAGCGGCCCACGCTTGAAAAACAGCCAGTTCACAGCCGCTATGCCCAGCCTGTCCGCGCGCAATTCCGCATCGAAAGAATTCTTCGATTCATAGCCAACGCCAACGTGGACATGATCCTGCAGGTGACGTCCAACATCGCGAGCATCATGAACCGGCGTGATGCCATGTCCTTTCAAATGATCTGCAGGGCCGATGCCCGACAGCATCAGCAATTGTGGCGAGTTATATGTGCCCCCAGACAGCAGAACTTCACGCCCGGCCATTGCCTGAGCCACGGCGCCCTTATGTCTGTATTCCACACCAATTGCATGCTTGTCTTCAAAAAGCACACGGCTCGCAAGTGCTCCCGTCAACACTTTCAGATTGCGTCTGGACAGCGCGGGCTTCAAAAACATCTGCGAAACGCTTGCCCTACGTCCGCCAGCGCCGATCGTATAGTCGGCAGGACCAAAGCCATCCTGCAATACGCCATTGTGGTCTTCGGTGACCGGAAATCCGTTGGCGCGCCCGGCAGCGAGATAGGCCTTGTGCGCGTCTGTATCGCGGTCACCTTTGGAAATCTTCAACGGTCCTTCGCTCCCGTGATACGTCGACTCGCCATCGGGATAGGCCTCTGAACGTTTGAAGTACGGCAATATGTCAGCATAAGACCAGCCTGCCAGTCCCAATTGCCGCCAGTGATCAAAATCTGCGGGATGACAGCGGCAATACAACATCCCATTGATCGAAGATGAACCGCCAAGCACTTTGCCACGGGGGATATAAAGCTTTCGGTTGTCGAGCGCCGCCTCTGGCTCGGTTTCATAACCCCAGTTGAAACGCATATCCGTCATCAGGTCGCGAAACTTGAGCGGCAGCTTCAGCCAGAGATGCCTGTCAGGATTACCCGCTTCCAGCAGCAGAACTTTCGTTGCGGGATCTTCACTCAGTCTGTTGGCAAGCACACAACCTGCCGATCCACCACCAACAATGATGAAGTCATATTTATCCTGCGTCGCCATAAACATTGAACTCCCTGTTGGCGCTTACGCCCTATTTTCTTGGGCTATTCCTCAATTCGGTTCGATCTTCGCGACTTTCACATACTCAGCCCAAAGCTTTGCATCACGTTCCAGAATTTCGCGCGCCTGCTCTTTCGTCGTGAACAAAATATCGGACGGCGCAACATCGTTGAAGAATTTTCGCGCTTCCTCGGTTTTCAAAATTTGTACGAACCAGCCATTCAACCTTTCGATAATGGCATCGGGGGTTCCAGCTGGCGCAATCATACCCCAATAGGAGACGAGATCCATGGGAACACCACTCTCAGTCATCGTCGGCACTGTGGGAAATGCGCCTGATCGCGTTGCGCCAGTCGTCGCCAGCGCCCGCGCCTTGCCGCCCTTCACGAGACCGAGCGCAAACGCCGGATCCCCGGCGATCATGTCAAGTTGACCGGACAGGAGGTCGTTCACGGAATCCGCGACGGCCTTGTAATTGACGGGCACAGTCTGCAGCCCCAGATGCGATTTATAGAGCTCGCTCATCACCATGCCCATCTGTGTTGCCGTGGCGTAGGAACCGTTAGAGCCTCGGCCTTTCAGATGTTCTGTAAATTCAGCTAAAGTCTTCCACGGTTTGTTCGCGTCCACCAGCAACACCCAGGTCTGGCTCAAGGGCGCAATGATTGTCGAATAATCCTTCAATGCATCGACAGGCGGGCTTTTATAAAAAAACGGAGTCGCGGCCAGAGACGAAAGCCCGACCATATAAATCGTGTAGCCGTCGGGTTTGGACTTTGCGACATACACATGAGCGATTGCGCCCGTTGCGCCTGGCTTGTTTTCAACCAACACCTGCTTGCCCGCCAGAGCGGACAATTTGTCTGCAAAAAATCGCGCAATCGTATCAGCGCCGCCCCCAGCCGCATAACCGATCACGAGTCTGATTGGACGTGAAGGATAATCCTGAGACTGTGCAGGATCCACGAGCCCCATGCCTGCCAGCGCCAGCAGTAGCGCAAAGAAACGCGTCATCCGGTGACCTCCCATGCCTTTTAGAAATAATGGTCCAACACGGCGGCAATCACAACAACGAAACGAAACCTCGCTGCCATTGCCTTATCTTGATCCTGCCTTGCCCGGCGTCGTCCAACCTTCACGGCCGGAAAGTCCCTTGAGCGTGTGAACCGGCTGACCATGTACCGGCACAAAAATATCCTCGATCGGCATGGGCTTTTCGATCATGTATTGCTCGTGCAGATATGTCACGAGCGCTTCGAGGGTCGGACGATTGGGCTCAACGCCATAAGGCCAGAAATCATCGCCAAAGACCCGGTCGATTTCATGGAAGTCATCCACAAGCCAGGGCAACATATAACGCAAGGCGCCGACGTCCCGCATTTTGGCGACCGCCAGATCGCGGGATTCGCAACAGGCATTATAGAGACTGGTGGCGATAAAAGGGTGGCGCTCATAGACTTCACGCTTGATCGCCAGCAGATGCATCAGCGGAAAAATGCGCGTGCGTTTGTAATAATCAGCTTCCACCTGCCGGAAGTCTTCGAACATCCTGACGATATCGGGATTGCGGCCATAGGGTTCGGGAATCGTCGCCGTGATGATCGCGTCAATTTCCCGATCGACAAGAAGCTGGTTCAGGCTCTTGCCGCTGTTATTGTCTTCCAGATTTATTTTTTTGAATAACGGTAAAACGGTAGGTTTTCCGTGCGTGCCTGGATGTTCCATCGCACCCTGCACCCAGTGGATGGTTGAAAGATCGACGCCATGATCATGCTGCAACATCCCACGAATCCACACAGCAGCAGATTGCACATAGAGCGGCACGCCAACGCGCCGCCCCTCAAGGTCCCTGGGAGTCTTGATGTCGGATTTCCGGTTCACGAAAATGAACTGATGCCGGAAGACGCGTGAAATAAACACCGGCACAGCAACAAACGGAGAATTTCCTGCAGACAACTTTGTAATGTGTTCGGCGGCTGACATTTCACAGGCGTCAAACTCCAGCCCGCCACCCATGCGATCAAAAATCTCGCGCGGATCATCCATCGGAATAAAATTGAGATCGATCCCGGCAGGCTTTACGTCGCCGGTATAAAGCCCATGCATACGGTCATAAAAGCCTGATGCCAGCGTGATTGAAAGATTAGCCATCGCATGCTCTCCCGGGTTTTCTTTTCTTTTGGAATGCAAGATGAACTTAACTTGTGGGGCCACGTCAAGATCCGCCAAGCCCGGGCATTACCGAAGCTCGACCAGCGCATCGACCGCGGTGCAATGATCCTTGCCGATCAACAACGGGTTAATGTCGACCGAGTGAACTCTATCACCACAGGCGAGAATGAATGTTTGCATTGTGCCAAGCACTTCAACCACACTCCGGCTCGCGGAGAATCCAGACGCCGAAGTCTCGTCAAGCCTCTTGAGCAACGCACCCAGCCTGGATGCAGCAAGTCCTTTTGCGATATCTTCGGGACTGCTTGGAATGGCAAACAACATGACTTCATCCAAAGCTTCCGCATAAATTCCGCCAAACCCGGCGACGAGAAAATGCCCAAGTGGCGGTTCGTAAGTCACGCCTGCTATCAACTCCGCACGGGATGGCAGCATTTTTTGAACAATCATGGTCGATGCCTTGCGATCCACTCCGGCTGCGAAAAAGGCATTTTCAATCGCCGAATAAGCCTGTTCCATCCCGGTGGCGCTTGTAACCCCCGTCACCACAAGCCCTGCATCGTTCTTGTGCGCGATCCCGGGTGCAATGCCCTTGAGCACCACAGGCCCGGCAGCATCCAGCAACGCCTGTAGGCACGCGCGCGGATCATTCACCCGATTACTTGCAATCATGGGAAGGCCGGCCGCGCGAAGAATTTCAGAGCTGGCGATCTCGCTCAGCAAGCTTTCCCCCGTCTGGGCGTCGATGAGTGTTCTGATTTGCCAGGTTCGCTCGCCAGACAGAGCCGGAGGCGTGTATTCTCCCTGGCTGGAGCCAACCACATCATAAAGACAGCGCAGACTAGCGAAACAGGTTGCTGTGTCGCGAAAGACGGGAATGCGCTGGCTCGCCAGATAATCCACGATGCTTTCACGCAATCCACCTGGCGACACACAGACCACCGGAGCCCCAGTACGCTCACGCCGCCGGACCAGAATTTCCGCGACGGCGCGATCGCTGCGTTCCTGCGGCAGTCTATGCGAATAGAAGATCACTGGCCCGAAACAGCCGTCGCTTTCGGCCGCCAGGAACAGCTTTTCCAGATTTGCCCAGCCCGCGATATTGCCTCCATCAACAGGGTTGCGAACCAGTCCCGCACCATTGAACGTTGCGATCACGTCCCCGGCCGCGCCGCCCCAGGATCCATCGGGATTTCCGGCTAGCCTGAGGCCAAATTCCTCCGCATGATCAGCGATGACTTCCGCGCCTCCACCCGAAGACGAAACGCAAACCAGATCGAAATTTCCCGCACCACGCACAGGCGCGCCATCAGCCAGAAGCGCGCATGTTCCCGCCATCGCCTCAATGCCCCGCACCTGCAAAAAGCCGCACTGGCGGAACAGCGCCTCATAGGCGCGCGTACTGCCGGCCAGCCGGCTCGAATGGGCGAGAGCAGCACTCGCCCCAGCCTGAGACCGCCCAAGTTTCAACGCAACCAGAGGCTTTTTCGCAACACGCGCCCGATGGCTGAGTGCACGCAGACGCGCGCCATCCCGAACGCTTTCTACAATCAGTCCGATGACTTGCGTGTCCTCATCTTCAATGAAATATTCAATGATATCGAGCATGTCCGTATCGGCCTCATTGCCAACAGGCACAAACTTCCCAAGACAGGTCCCAAAAGATCGCAACAACGGCGCAATCGAATTCAACAACGCTCCACTATGAGCAACTATAGCTACTTTGCCCGGTGTCGTGGGATCGCCATGGGATGTATTGTAGCCGAGCGACAATTTAGCATTCGCATTCCAGATACCATTGGTATTTGGGCCCAACACGCGCATGCCATGCGCGCGTGCAATATGCGTTATGACATCCTGACGCTGCCGTCCTTCCGCAGTTCCGATTTCCGCATAACCACTAGAGCCAATGATGACGGCGCGCACGCCTTTGGCGGCGCAATCTTCCATAGCGGCAAGCGTTCCGGCAGCCGGCACCAGAATAAGCGCGCAATCGACGTCTCCCGGAACATCGCGCAGGGAAGGATAGGCTTTCAGCCCCTCTATTTCTCCTCCAGCCGGATTGATCGGGTAGATTGCGCCTGCATAACCCCCAGCGATCAGATATTTGACTGCGACATTGCCATGTTTGAATGGCGTTGCAGACGCGCCGATGACCGCAACGCTCTTCGGCTTGAACATGGGAACGAGAGAGGGACGAGCCCCATCGCTTGCAGGCGCACTCTCAACGTTCATGATTTCAGCGCCCCTGCCAGTTGGGCGTACGCTTTTCGAGAAACGCCCGTGCGCCTTCCTTGCGATCTTCAGATGCGTAGACATCAGGGCCGGTATCGAGACGAAGACCTGCATGAAGCGGCAGGTTGAAGGATTTCTGCCAGGTAAGCTTCAATCGCTGCAGCGAAAGCGGCGCGGACGACGTGATCTGCGCCGCCAGCTCCATAGCGACATCCATCAGCTTGGCAGAAGGCGCGATGCGGTTCACCAGCCCCCATCGTTCGGCTTCGGCAAGTTCAATGCGCCGCCCGGTATAAAGCCATTCCAGCGCGATCGCAGGCGGCAGGATTTGTGGCAATACAACCGATGCAAAATGCGCACCCATGCCACGTTTCGCTTCCGGCAGGCCGAAAAAGGCGTGATCAGCCACAACTCTGAGATCGCAAGCCAGAGCCAGTTCGCATCCCCCTGCCATGGCAGGACCATTGATGATAGCCATTGTCGGCTTGCGGCTGTCGATCAGAACCTCAGTCATGGCCCGGCCCGGCTCATGCAGAGGGCCGCGATAATCGCCGGTGGATTCATCCTGCGCGCGCGCGTCCTTCAGATCGGCACCGGCACAAAAGGCCTGCGTCCCCGCGCCGGTTATAGCAATCAGATAGACATTCGGATCGCTGTCGGCGGCGATGACCGCACGGCGGATTGCTTCCGTCATGGCGCGGGAAAGCGCGTTCCGGCGCTCCGGCCTGTTGAGCGTGAGCAGGCGCACACGGTCCTTCGTTTCCACCTTCAACACCGAATTGATGTCTTCCGTTCCGCTCATTTCAACGCCCCCCTGGCAATCGCATGTCCGCTCGCCCGAGCGCACACATAGCAGTTTTTCTTATTGCGGATCGATACGTGCGAGGCGCACATATTCTTTCCATGCATCGATTTCCTTCAGGAACAGAGCCTGCGAGTCTCCGGCAGTCATGATCAGGGGATCTGCCCCAATGCTTCGCAGGAAGTCTTTCGTGTCAGGTGTTTCAAGAACAGCTCGAAACCAGTCGTTGATCTTGGCCACGACAGGCTTTGGCGTTGCGGCGGGCACCATTGCGGCCCACCAGCCCGGCAGATCAACAGCAACACCTTGTTCAATAAACGTCGGAAGGTCTTCGCTAGCCTTCGTGCGTTGTGGAGTGGATATGGCAAGAATACGAAGTTTGCCGGAGGAGGCCTGCGCCAGAGCGACAATCGGGTCATAGACACCAAAATCAATAGCACCGCTCGAAAGATCATTAAGCGAATCCGCAGCCGAACGATAACTGACATCAACTGTCGCCAATCCCTCGCGCACTTTGAACAATTCCGCGATCACTTTGGCAAAGGGCGAGGAATAGGCATAACTTGCATTTCCACCCTTTCGCGCAAGCGCACCCGAAAGTTCCTTGATATTCTTATGCGGCGACTTTGCATCCACAGCCACCATGAAAGGCATCGCGTTAATCGTAGCTGCGGCTACGATCTCCTTTGCTGCATCCACTTGCGGTGTTTTGAACAAATGCATATTGGCGGCAACAGCATTGCCTCCCGCCAGGAACATCGTGTGCCCATCCGGCTTTGATTTTGCCGTATAGACCAATGCCAGCATGCCGCCCGCGCCTGGCTTGTTCTCGACAATCACATTGCGTCCCGCCAGAGGCCTTATTTTCTCGGCAAAATGGCGAACAATGATGTCAGCGCCGCTACCGGCCGGAAATGCGCAGACGAATTTCAGCGGCTCCGAAGGAAACGACTCCGTTTGTGCCGCTGCAGTTCCAAGGCTCGCGGCAAACAAGGCCGCCACCGCACAAAAAACGCCAAAGCCAAAAGCTTTCATGTCTCACTCCAATGTTTCTTTTCTGCGTAAGCCCTCAAGCTAGATAGCCGCCATCGACTGGCAATTCCGTACCGGTGATATAGCTGGAGGCATCGCAAGCCAGGAACAGCGCCGCATTTGCCACGTCTCTGGAAACGCCGATCCGGCCCAACGGCACACGGTTCACAAATTCACTGTTTCTTTCCTTTGGGAATATGGCAACCATCGGTGTATCGATCAAGCCGGGAAGCAGGGCATTCACCCTGATGCCCATGGGCGCCAGCTCCCGCGCCGCCGATCTTGTCATCCCGCGCACCGCCCATTTGGTTGTGGAATAGGCAAAAAGACCATTGGTCCCCTTTGCCCCGGCTCCGGAGGCAATATTTATGATCGACCCGCCGCCATTGGCGCGCATGACAGGAAGCACAGCGCGCATGCCAAGAAACACGCCAAGCTGATTTACGCGATAATGATAATCGAAAAGCGCCGCATCCGTGTCTGCCAGGCTTGCCGGGCGGTAGACACCTGCATTGTTGATAAGTATATCGATCCGGGAAAATTGTTTCTGACCCCGGAGAACGTTCTCGGCCCAACTCGCTTCATCAGAAACATCATGTGTCAAAAGCATATGTTTGCTGTTCACAATTTCATTCGGTAATTCAGCATCTTTTCTGACGTCCGTGAGGATAAGCGAAGCACCTTCGCGCGCAAAGAGCGAGGCCTCTTCAAGCCCCTGTCCGCCAAGCGCCCCGGTGATGAGCGCGACTTTGCCATCGAGAATACCCATGTGTGCCTCTAGATTTGAATTCAGAATGTCGCGGCCGGCAGGCGCTCACGGCTATCTTGTTTTAGTTCGCGCAACCGCGGATAGACTTCATTGGCGAACAACGTGAGATTATCGACTGTGTCCGCATGATCGAGCAACGCCGCCTGCCCCATCATCAACAGATTTCCAAAGCCGCCTGTTTCTGCGTAAAATTCCTTCAGCTGTGCGAAGACCTCATCGGGCGTACCTGCAAATAACAATTGCGCATCGATATAATTTTCCACCGACGCATCTCTTGGCAGCGGCCGCCCATCTTTGAGTAAGGTACGCGCCGGGCGGATCTGCAATCCCATCACCCTCGCATTTTCAGCTGCCGACGTAAAACCTGCTGGATTGCGAAACTGGGCGCCAACACGCTCGGCAGTCACAAAATACCCCTTCATCAATTCTGCTTTTCGCATAGCCTCTTGGGTCGTCGAGCCCACCGCCACCAGCGCAAGATATCCAAGCTTATCGTCAGGCGCCTCGCGGCCATGAGTTTTCAAATAGGACGCGCGATATGCGTCAAATACAGTCCGCGCCGTCGCTCCGCACAGAAACGTCGCGCAATGATAACCGAGCGCCGCAATCTTCGCTGCACTCGCAGCGGTAGAGGCTGTCATCCAGATCGGTGGATGTGGCCGTTGTATCGAAGTTGGCCACAGGCTCACATTGCGAAGCTGAAAATTCTCTCCTTCCCAGGAGAACACTTCATCCGTGTTTGATAAAGCGGCAATGATGAGATCATGGGCTTCCCAAAAGCGCTGATCGAGACGAGCCGGATTTTGGTTCGACATGAAAATCTCGTAACCGGCAGCTTTCACCATGCCCAGTTCCAGCCGCCCGCCGGACAGGCAATCCGCCATCGCGATTTCTTCTGCAACGCGAACCGGATCTGACCGGTGCGAAATGGGAATGCCCAGAGCAAGCAGCCGCGCCCGCCGGGTTTGCCGGGCCAGAATGCCAAGGGTCATGGAACATACTGTCGACATACAGGTCGCCGATGCGTGATGCTCGTTGATCATGATGTCGAGCCCGAGGTCGTCAGCCAGTAGATATTCATCGAGGTAACGATTAAGCAGTTTTCCAGCGATCACTGGATCGCAATGGCGGGCTGGAAACGTAATGCGCAGATCGCCGGGCACGTCCCATGCAGGGTGATAGGCCTGTTCGCTAAACTGAAACACTTTCATCGCCATCATGTCCTCTTCAACGAGACGCGCGCGATCATCTTTGCAAGCTCGCCGGGGTTATCGGCATGCACAAAGTGGCCGCACCCCTCCAGCACCTCCATCTTCGCGCTGGGAACGGCCGAAGCAAAGCCTTCTCGATAGGACACGGGCGCAATCCTGTCGGCGCTTCCCCATGCCATTAGCACCGGCTTGTTGATACGATGCAGCCGCTGATTGAGCTTGGGATTGGACATATGTGGCGACCAGCCGAACAGGGTCGCGGCCTCGCGGTTGCGCGCTATTCGTAGAAGAGCATCAGGCGCCATCCCGTTGTGAGCTGCGGGGAACCCCGTTGGAGTCTCGCAAAACAATCCAGGCCAGGTTTCAGCGGGCACAGAGAATATATCGAACAATACATTGCGCCGCCGGTCTGTCTGCCAATAGCCGAGCGGTCCAGCTAGAATAACATCGGAAAAACGGCTGGAATCCTTCACCAGTATTTCACAGGCAAGCCAGCCCCCTAACGACGAGCCCACGAGTGTGACACCGGCCAGGTCAAGATGGGCAAGTAGGTCAAGATAGAAATAGGCGAGGTCATCCATGCTCATCATACCAGCCGGCAGGCTGGATGCGCCAAATCCCGGATGGGACGGTGCATAGACGGTGAAATCCTGCGCCAACGTTTTGAGAAGCGGCGCAGCCCCTTCAGTTCCATCCAGCGCATGCAGAAATACAAGCGGTGGCCCTTTGCCCAGTACAGCTATCTCGACTTCAAATTCCTGAGGTCCGCATTCAAGGCGGATCGATTCAACCTTCACCCGCTTCCTCCCAAGCCGTCAGTATACGGCCAGTTTCGCAGTTTAAATAAGGTGCGTCCAATGCCTTGGCGTTATCCGCCCCATGCCGGACCTGCATGGGTGGCTTGCTGAAGTTTTCACAACTTTTATTCAGCCCGGGATCGGCCTTGCCCAGCCTGCGGACGGTCAAGACCCGGCACACGACATGCTCGGCTTGCCAAATTTGCTGAGATCGCACACTTTGTCCGGCGAGAACGCCAGCGACAAACGGATACGTGTTCACATATCCCTTCATCGCCAATTTCAGAATCGACCCGGAAATGAAAAATGCTTTCACCGCCATTGATCGGCAAAGCCGCCTTATCCTGATCGGGGCTGCGGCCTTGTTGACCATTGGCATGGGAATTCGTCAAAGCTTCGGCCTGTTTTTGACGCCCGTAACCAAAGATCTCGCGCTCACCGCTTCCGACTTCACCCTTGCGATCGCCATCCAGAATGTCGTCTGGGGCCTCAGCCAGGCCTTTGTTGGCGCTATTGCCGATCGCTTCGGCTTGCGTAAGACTTTGCTCGCAGGCGCGGCGATCTATGTTGCTGGCCTCGCTATCATGGCGTCAGCAAAGGGCGTGACAGCCTTGCTCGTTGCCGGAGGACTGATCGGCATCGCACTCGCCTGCACTGCGACGTCGCTGACTATGACGGCCTGCGCCCGCGCCGTTACGCCCGCGCAACGCAGCATGACGCTTGGCGTCGTCTCAGCGATTGGTTCTCTTGGCACGCTGGCTGGCCCCCTCGCCACGCAAGCGATTCTGGGACACGAGCCATGGCAGGTCGCCATGCTGTTTTTCATGGCTCTGTCGATCGTCATGCTCCCAGCCGCATTCATGGCCGGCGGCGCGGACAAAATCCCGCAAACATCAACAATGGCGCGCGCGTCCATGAGCGAGGTGCTGGGTGATGCTTTGCGCAATCGCCAGTTTCTCGTGATGTCAGGCGCCTATTTCGTTTGCGGCCTCAACCTTATGTTTCTGACGACCCATCTGCCGTCCTATATCTCGCTCTGCGGACTTGACCCCATGCTGAGCGCATGGACGCTTGCTGTCATCGGTGGCGTAAGTGCGATCGGTTCTCTCATCACGGGCTGGCTCGGCGGCCGCTACCCCAAACATGTGATCCTCGGAACGGTTTACGTTTTGCGCTCAGTCATGATCGCGGTCTATTTCGCATTGCCGCCGACATCAGCGAGCACAATCCTTTTCGCCGTGGCCATGGGCCTCCTGTGGTGGCCCGGTCTTGCCCCGCTCACGGGCGGCATTATCGCCGAGGTTTTCGGCACCCGGTACATGGCGACGCTGCTCGGCATGGCTTTTGTCGTGCATCAGATTGGTTCGTCGCTGGGCACATGGGGCGGCGGCCTCATTTTCGACCTCACCGGTTCATACGACCCCGCCTGGCAGATTGGCACGATCATCGGCATCACAGCCGGGATCGTCCAGATTGTCTTTGGCGGGCCGCCCAGCAGACGCGAGACGGCGAGTTCATTGCAAGCTCCCGCTCTCACCTGAAATGACCGTCGAAATACGCTCAGGCAGATGAATAATCCGGGCATTTCTGCAAGAATACTCATTAGAGCGCTGACCAGCCCCCGCCTCCGGAAATTGGGAAAACTTGCCGGCGAGACCAGGATGAGTAAGCAGAAACAACCGCGCAAACGAGTCCGGCCTACGCTCTTTCCTTCAATCGAAACTGAGAACCCGGGCAGCGACTCGCCAGCGCATTCGCGCCTGTATTGAAAAGCCGGAAGTCTGGAGAAGGAAGTGGTGGTGCTGGCAGTCTGCCGCTACCGGTCTCTTCACGCGTCCGCCTCGATAACAGGGAAATAACAAGGAAAATCGTGAAATTTTCCCACTCGCGTGCTTTTGGCTCGTCGAAAGATCTCGAAATACAGTAGGTTGTCGGCAAATTCCCTACTCATAGAGAACAGGGAATAAATTGTGCCACATCTGGGAATTTATCGGACGGAACAGGGCCATTTCAGAATTTTACAGGGAAGCTGCCGTCACCTGGCTCCGCCGCGGCTACCGCTTCGAAAACCGGCTATAAGTGTCGTCTTCGTCGCCGCTATCGTCGGCCGCTTCTGCATGGAGCAGCGTGATGGAATGGGCGTTTTGCTGGGCCAGCGTCTGGGCTGCCAGCGCTACGCCGGCAGGCTTTCGCAGCCATTCGACGGCGTCGACTGCTTCCATGGCGGTAAGCCGACCATCTAGGCCGTTCATTGCCTCAGCAGGCAATTGGTCGCCGCGCTGGATCGCAAGCGGCGGGAAGCGCGTGGGAGCCGACCAGTAGGTTATCCGTCCGTTCTTGCCGAATACTGCCGCAAGGTCCTCGCTGTGACGCTCCACGTATCGGCGGGCGGCAGCTTCCTTGCTGAGAGTCAGATCATCGGCCATCGCCAGCACGTGCTGCATGTCGGGGGCTCGGCCAAGGTATTTCTTGAGGAGATGCGGCGGGGCGAGAAGGTTGATGGCGAAGGCGTTGGCTTCGGCCTCCTGGCGCCGGTGAACAATTGCGGCTTCACTGACGCCCGCCATGTCGCGCGACGAACAGCGAAACCCTTCTTCCGAAATCGGTCGATGGCTCGAGATCAGAAAATGCCCCAGCTCGTGGCCGATTGAAAAACGTCGGCGCTCTTCAGGGGAACGGAGATTTACAAGGATTGACCCGTTGCCTCTTTGCGGCGTGGTGAGCAGGACGCCTTCGAGGTTCATCAATGCTTCTTCCCGGATTTCCAAGATATCGAGCGCCAGGGCGACCTCGCGGACGGGAACTGGTCCGTTGAGGAGACCAAGTTGTTTGTGGATTGCGTCAGCAAGCTTTTCCGGATTGAGCCCGACCTCTTCAATCGCCATCCGATCGAGTTGGAGCGAGGAGGCGGTCGCCATGTTCAGGCGACCGGCTTCTTTAGCTTGAGCAGCGACTGCATCATGTCGTCGAGGATGTTCCGTTCCCGGTCGTCGAGCAGATGCGCCTGCCGAAACAATCGGGCGATTTGCACGTCGGCATCTGGCGCATCGACCTGCTCGTCGACGAGGTAGGCCACAGAAACCCCGAAATGGTCGGCCAGCTTCGTCACCAGACCCATCGCTGGATTGTCGGCCTTTCCTTTTTCCATTTGCCATATATGCGCCTTGGACACGCCAACCGCATCCGCAACCTCTTGAAGGGATTGTTTTTTTGCCACGCGTAGCGTCGCTATCTTGTTGCCGAGGGCCATAGTTCGCGTGCCGGACTGAACAGAATCGTTTCCGCCATCCTACGCTCGATCCGCCAGCGAAATGCTACAAGTTTTTTACAGTTAACGATTTCGCAAGTATATTGTTTCCATCGCATGCTGATTCGGAGGCCGACATGGCGCCCTTGGAAATTGAAAACCTCCCCCTTCATTCGCTGCGCCCCTGGGCGCGCAACGCACGTACGCATTCAAAAAAGCAGATCCGGCAGATCGCCGACAGCATCAAGGAGTTTGGCTTCACCAATCCCGTGCTCGTCGATCGCGAGACTACAATTCTCGCTGGCCACGGCCGCGTGGCCGCGGCGAAGTTGCTCGAAATGGAGACGGTCCCCTGCGTCCGGCTTGAACACATGACCAAAGGGCAGAAGAAGGCGTATGTCCTGGCGGACAACAAGCTTGCACTGAATGCGGGCTGGGATCAGGAACTGCTTTCCGAGGAGTTGAGGGAACTGCTGGCGACGGACCTGGACTTCGATGTCGGCCTGACCGGCTTCACCATCGCCGAAATTGACAACATCATCGATGGCGCCGCGCCTGAAGAGCCCGGCAACCCCGATGACGACTGCCTGCCGGATCTCGATCCCAAATTGGTCATCTGCCGTCCCGGGGATATCTGGCAAATCGGTGCACACAGGCTGATCTGCGGCGATGCCCGCGATCCCGAAACTGTCCGCGCCCTGATGAACGGCGAACTCGCCCGCATGGTTCTGACCGACCCGCCGTACAACGTGAAGATCGATGGCAATGTCGGCGGCTCCGGCAAGATCAAGCACCGGGAATTCGCCATGGCCTCGGGCGAGATGACCGAGGATCAATTTACAGAATTTCTGCGGGAGTCGTTCCGCAACCTTGCCGAATTCAGCGTCGATGGGTCGATCCATTTCATCTTCATGGACTGGCGGCACCAGGGCGAGGTACTGAACGCTGGCCGCGACATTTACAGTGAGCTCAAGAACTTGATTGTCTGGGTCAAGGACAATGGCGGCATGGGGACATTCTATCGCTCACGCCACGAGCTGGTGTTCGCCTTCAAGAACGGCGAGGCGCCGCATATCAACACCTTCGAACTGGGGCAGCACGGCCGGTACAGGACGAACGTCTGGCAATACAAAGGCGTCAACACGCTGAAGGCAGGTCGCCTGGATGAGCTCGCCCTGCATCCGACGGTCAAGCCGGTGCAGATGCTCGCCGACGCGATCAAGGACGTTTCCGGGCGCGGCGATATCGTGCTGGACCTGTTCGGTGGGTCCGGGTCGACCATGATTGCCGCCGAAAAGACAGGCCGGCGCGCATTCCTCTGCGAATTTGACCCGGTCTATTGCGACCGGATCATCCGCCGTTACGAGGCCATCGCCTATGATGAGGCCGAGCTCGTCGCCTGCGGCTATTCGGGCGATGCGCGCTTTCGTGAGCCTGCGGAATGACAGACGATCTCAAGAAATCCCGCCGCCGGCTGAACGGGCAAATGCCGACCTCATACGAAGTCGGGTACGCCAAGCCGCCGGAGGCAACGCGGTTTCAGAAGGGTAAGTCCGGCAATCCGAGGGGGAGGCCAAAGGGGGCCAAGTCGAAACTGCCCTGGCTGAACGACGAGCGGCTGAAGACTATCATCATCGCTGAAGCCTATCGCACCATAAAAATCCGCGAAGGCGATCGGAACGTAACTATTTCCATGGCTGAAGCAGTGTTTCGGTCGATCTCTGTATCCGCAGCCAAAGGCCAGCACCGCTCCCAGCATCTGTTCACCCAGCTGCTTCGCACCACGGAAACCGAGAACAAGCGGCTTGCTGACGAATGGCTGAAAACTGCTATCGAATACAAGGTTGAATGGGATCGGGAGATCGAACGTTGCAAGCGCCTCGGCCTACCTGTTCCGCAACCTCTCCCCCACCCCAATGACATCGAAATCGATATGTCTACTGGGCAGGCCATTGTCAAAGGGCCGTTTACGCCGGAGGACAAGGTTCGTTGGGACAAGTTACGCAAGCGCAAACACGATTGCCTCGTCGAAATTAGAGAAATGAAAAAGGACCTTGCGAGAGCCAGGAATCCACAGCGCCGAAAATTTATCGAAAAAGAAATAGAGTTCGAGCAGCGCCTATACGACAAGATTAATATTGTGATCAAAGATTGAAAGTTTAAAGATAGACTGGGCCGAAAACTGAAGCATCTATGAAATCGTATTACGGTGAACTCCAAAGCGTTTGGCCGCCTCCCGGCGGCTCAGCCCGGCCACCATCACGGCACGTCGTATCCCGGCATATAGTTCCACTGTGAACATCCTTTCGGCCTCTCCATGCCATCGAAAGGCATACAGGCGGTCTAGCAGGACCGGCACCCTTTTGCCCCGCCGCAAAAAGGCAGATCAAAGCCGGTTCAGTGGTACACGTTGCGCCCGCGATTTATACTTGGGTAGGCAAACCCTGGATCAGGCCTACTTCAATGCGCTGCAGCCAATCCCGGTTGCAGCATAATCGAGGGCAGAAACCACTTATAAAAATGCCCCGCACTGTTCAAACAACCGAGCCACCTCATTCGCAGCCAAATATTCATTATTTACATGTGTTTATATTTCAACTATCTTGCGCCAACTGAGAGAAGATAGTGGATAATAAAAGCATGCGGTTTACGTCCTTGGGCACATGCCGTCTGGCAGAGCCGCTGATGGCGGCGGTCGATGACGATCATATTCGCGATCAAACGAATGTTTTTGGATACGTCCATGCAGCTAGGGAAGTGCTGCAACAAATCGACTTCATTTTTGGTGGCAAGCTGCCCCAAGAATACGCACCGTTCATCGCGTCTGCCGAGTCTTTTCCGCGCCGCCGCAAGCGCGAGACAACAGATCTCTGGTTTGTCGAGATTTCCTCCTTGAAGGAACTCAGACTTGAAAGCGCATATCTACAAATCAACCATGTTACCCGGCAATTTTCCGGCAACAAGCCTCTTCTCGATTTGTTCTGGCGCCTGTCTGGCGAAGCGGACCGGCCCGAAAGAGCAAGAGCGCTGGCTGACATCGAAGGCTTCGCCGATATTCCGGACGTTCGTCGGCACATGCTGCTTGAATCGTACGTGACAACGGCGACCCAGTCATCTCTCGAAGTTGACATTTTGGAGATAGCGGAGCGGCTTCCCGGGCAGATCGTTTTCGTGCCGCACGTCAACGTACCAACAAAAGCCGGATCATACATCACACGCCGCGTCGAACTCAGTCGCTATTTGCAGACAATCGCCGAGCTCCATAATCTGAATTACTTCGATCCAGCTCCACACGTGAATCAATTCGGTCTTGAAAGGGCGATGATTAATGGCGGCGCAGATATCAATCACTACACACCGGAATTCACTTCCCAGCTGGGAAGGCTGATGCGCACTCTGGCGATTGATTCGGTGAGCGAAGGCAAGAAGCTCCACCTGCATTCGCGAACCGATTCGGCCAACGGCCTGTCCAATGCTCAAAATGGCTATGGCCTGACCGCAATCAGCGAGGAAATGGACATCGCTGCGGAACGTGCCACACCAGTGTGGGAGGAATCTTTAGCAGGTCTGACCAAATCGCTTGCCGCAGCCAGAAATTACATCAACAGCCGGGATCACAATCTGGCGTTGGCGGTGTTGCGCGATATCGAACAGTCTAGTATCGCAAATCTCGAATATTGTGTCCTGTATGCGAGAACCCTCGCCGCAGTCGGTGATAATGTTAAGCGTACGCGAATCGGCGATGAAATCATGTCACGGTTCGGCGACAACGTGCGGGCACTGGCGGCTGCTGCGCAAGTGTTCGAAAAGGCCGGCGAAGATGCAAAGGCAAGGGCGGCACACGAGGCCGCAAGCGCACTTGTGCCCTCTGATCCCAGACCGCTGTTCAGGCTTTCGGTAATTGCCGATCGGAATTCGGACAAGGCCGCTGCGGCAAAATATATCGAACGAGGCATTGCCGCAGCTTCCGCCAACGCCGCGTTACTTGGGAATTTTTACAAACTTGCGCTGCGATCTAATAACGCCGAAGCGCTGGCGCAGATTGGCCACCAGGCAGCGCAGTGCGATCAAAAATTGGCCATAGAAGCCTGCCATGCGCTTTTGGCGCTTGAGCAAATTGAAAGCGCAGCGTGCATAGCAGCCCGGCTGCCTGCCGAATTGCGACAGGGCGAGCTTGGCGAACCGTTGCAAAATTCCCTGCGTAAGAAATTTATCTTCCACCGCGATCACTCAGCCCCCCTTCAGTGCCTTCGAACTGCCACCACGCTGGCAGGACTTTCCGCCGATCAAGGTGATGCTGCCGCAACAATTGCAAAAGGCGTCAAGGTTGTCCGCGATGCCGCGCGCCATTTAAGCGCCGACGGCGATCATGATGCAGCCCGGTCTATGCTGGCAGAAGCAACCCAAATCTGTTTGGACAATCCCGTTCTGCTTCGCGAATATGGCCTGACATGCGAACATGCTAACGATTTGCACAGCGCATTGAACGCGTGGAGCGCACTCTCCGCCATCAAGCCGGATGTCGCACTTCTAACCAGGGCGGTTGCAGTTGCGCGCAAGATCCAAGCATGGGACCGCGCGATCCTTTTGCAGCGCCGTGTTCTCGACTGTAACCCATTGTCGCAACAAGAAGCCGAAAAAATGGATACCCTGCTTCGCCACGCAGCGGTCGATACACGAACGCTACTCGACTCCGGCCAGACAAAGAATGCGATGAAGTTTATCCTCGGGATTTTGAAGGAAGATCCAGAATCCGTCATGGCGCAATCCCTGTGCCGCAAGATGCGGAAGCTTTTGAAGGCCAATATCGAGACTGAGCGCGGCAGTTCAGTGGATGAATATGTCAACATGTTGCTGGAGCTGGACGGCGACGATTTCCAGGCGCTCACGATGCGAGCCACCTCCTTGGAGTCGAAGCGGGACTTCTCAGGAGCAGCTCAATCATGGTTGCGGCTGGCAGAAGGGCGGTCCGCAAGGCCTTCGCATTGGCGTCGACTTGCCAAACTCTATACCAAACTCGGAGATAAAGCCGCAGCCGAAGCTGCCAACCAATCCGCAGAAAAGCTTGAGGCTACGCGCACCATGGAATTATCACGAGCGTGATTTACCCGTGTTAACCGGATACCCTTCCTTTGTGTGAAATAATGGCGACTGGGCAAATGCCTGACCGCATTCAGACCATTCGATACCAGGCATTCCTTAATCGGCAACCAAAAAACGCGGACAGAGTTGCAGTTCACAAGGAGTAAAATGTCCATAGTTATAACGCGCTCGTTTCATGTCTGTGACCGGGCAACTGTTAAAGCACCAAGTGAAACGTGGATAATCTTTTTAAGGGTGACTTGTAAATTGAGAGTTCCCCCAGCATTATAGGGTTAGCAGTAGCCGTTTGACGGATACCATAATAGTCCACAGAAATCATTTTTTCATGAGCCGCCTAGCACAGGAAAGGTCAGAACGTGATGGGCAACTGGAAAGTCTGCCAGTCGATTTGCCAGCGAATCATGCACGCATGAAGAGTGGCATCTGAGATCTAGCACGAAGGAATCATGCGTTAGGCAAAATGCCCTGCAGGATTGCTTCGAGGGGAGGAATACCGCCACCCGCGCGGGCGCTTTCCAAATGGGCAGTAAAATTTATGATCGCCACTTCGCGCCACTGAAACTTGCTGTCATCGCGCCATCATCGTCCGGTCAGCGGAAGAGCGGATTTTGCCAGCAGCCCAGCGGGTACTTAGACCTGATAATATTCGCGAAACCATCTGACAAACTCTGCGACGCCATAGTCTACTTTTGCGCCAGGTGTAAATCCAGTCAGGGTTTTGAGTAGGCGAGTGTCTGCGAATGTCTTTTCGACGTCGCCTGGTTGCATGGGCAGATAGGTCTTGATGGCGGACTTGCCTGTGGATTTTTCGATTTCCTCGATAAATGTCATTAATGGCACGGGATCACCATTGCCGATATTGACCAGACGGTAGGGTGCCACGGGGCTGATGGAATCAAAGTCGCCCACCGACTGACCCGCAGCAGGAATTGCGTCGGCGAGCAGAACGATGGCCTTGACGAGGTCTTCCACATAGGTGAAGTCGCGCACCATGTTGCCGTGATTGTAAATCTCGATCGGCTCACCTTTCAGGATCGCATCGGTAAATTTGAAAAGCGCCATATCCGGACGTCCCCACGGCCCATAGACACTGAAGAATCTAAAAACAGTTGTCGCCTGGCCCCACAGATTGGCATAGGAATGGCACATGTGCTCGCCACCACGCTTTGTCGCGGCATAAATGGTCAGCGGAGTGTCGGCTGCCTGCAATTCGCAAAAAGGAAAGTCAGTGGATGCCCCATAGGCGGAAGAAGTTGATGCCATGAGAAAATGTTCGATCTGCTTGTGCCTAACTTGTTCAAGCAAGTTGAAAGTGCCTACAATATTGGAGTGAATATAGGTCTCCGGAAATTCCAGTGAATAGCGCACACCTGCTTGGGCGGCCAGATGAATGACGCGTTGCGGCGCGGATTTTTTAAATATTTCGGTTACGGCCTCGAGATCAGCGATATCCGCCTTGTGCGAGGTAAAGCCGCGATGTTGCTGCAGGATATCGTTGCGCCGCTCCTTCAGCTTTACGTCATAATAGGGAACCATGGCATCTATTCCCACGACTTCGTGCCCCTGTCGCAGCAAATGTTGCGCAGTGAAAAATCCGATAAATCCGGCGGTTCCTGTAACGACATATTTCATGAATTTGGTACCCCAGCCAGAACCGAAAAATTTCAAATCGTTCCCTACGCGCTCATAACCACAATGGCGTGAAAAATGCAATGAAAATTCAATTCTATGTCTGAACTCAGGAAGGTTTTAGCTTAGCCATCCTTGTCTAAATAAACGCCTGCGCGAAGTTCACATCCCCTGTAACATAATGAGTCGGCGGCGTTCCCAAGCGAATTCGTCGAATTTGATGCTGCCAACAAATTTGCGCATTTCATCAATTTTTTTCTCCCGAACCAGCAGTTCGGCATATCTCATCGCATGCGCGGGTCTTGGTTCTTCGAGAGCGAACGCTCGTTCATAACTTCCGATCGCTTGCTCGTTCGACCGCCCCTCCATGGCAGCAGCGATCGCGACTAGGCCCTGATATCCGACTTTCGGCGACAGCTTCAGCCAATCCATCAAAGTTTCACGCGCCCTCTCATAGGACTCCTCGTGTGCCCTCGCCGTGACCAACAAGCTCCATGCAGAATCGATACGCTTCCCGTCCTTCACTATTGGCTCAATGACCCTGATCACACCTTTGTGGTCACCTTTCCTAGCTAAAATGCGAGCTTCAAGCACGCCACGACGCAAGGGCGCCCACTCCGCGGGGATATGAGCCAGCGCCGCTTCCGCGGTGTCGATTTTGCCCCATCGCAGGTAGGTGCTGGCGGCAAAAAACGCGAATTCGGCCGAAACGGGAAAATATGAGGCGAGGTGATCAAAGAAAGGCAGCGCCTCGCTTTGGGGCTTAGTAAGAAATTCCGCGGCAAGCGCCACGGCTGCACCGACACCGCCCGCTTCGACTGCCTGCATCCACGCCGGCTTGCCTTCCTCGCGGGGCACGAAGGCCGCGACCAGTCGGCCAACATTAATCTGCACGATCTTGTCAGTGACATGTGTGAAATCGTCAAGCCACGCTTCCTTTCTCTCAGAATGCGTGATGGATTCGTAAGATGGGTAATAATGGACGTTGACGCGCTCCGCGCAGATTTGCTCGGCCGTGGCGCGCAGCACCGCCTTCGAATAGGCGTTCGCGACCATGACGTCTTGCATGCGGAAAGTCGAGGCTAGCGGCACCGGGGATACCGTCAGCAATATCTGCTGGTCATTGCGGCCGAACTTTTTCAGCACATCGAAAGCTCTATCGAGGTAACCTTTGGCTAGCGTGAAATCCAGAACTCGCAATGCGAACCGACCAGGAAACTTCTTGACCAGTGCTGGCATGACCGTGGCGTTCAGATAGAGATCGTGTTCGCGATCATACCAAAGCTCAACGAGCCCGAGCGTCATAATCACGACGCGGCATTCAGCCACACTTTTAGTGACTTCCGTGATCGCACGGCGGCGATTGACGACATCATCGAAACTGCCGGGACGCTCCGAGGGAATGACGTGCAAATCGACGAATTTGCCACTCGCAACCTCGACGATATTATTGGCCACAACATAGGGATGCTCTGGATCCAGCGCCCAGGAGAATTCGTTAAATATGGACGGGGTACCGAAATTGTTGATAATCCCGGGATTGACCGAGGCAAATTCGGGCAACTTGAACAACCGTCGCACAGGCAGATCGAACCCGCACTCCATTAGCTTGGTCTCAACGTTGCGCGCGAAACAGGAGCCTATCGTGAAAATGGATTCTCCGGGAACGAACTGAAACGGGACATCGAAGCCCGGTGTAGCGATAGGCTCTACACGGTTTGGCTCATCACGTTTTCCCCATGATCCAAAGGGATTCGACTTACGGTTCTCCAGCGCAGTCGATCCATCAATTTCGAAAAGCGGCGCGTGGGCCGTCAGCGGATGCGCGGTCCGAATCGCTGAAATTTCAGATTGTCCCGACGGAGTCCTTAATTTTGTAAGCTTTTTCGGCTTTATCATAACTGCACCTGCGATATTGAGAACTATGAGCCTCTTGCAAAACTCTTCGGGGGATTCGCCAGCTTGGGGCTGATTTTGCCGGATAGCGCTGTTTCCGGGCGTTCGCCATACCGTTCTGGCCTTGCATGGCCCATTTTCCGTGATTGCGGACGCGCGGCATCCGCCGCTTGCGC
>CANJJI010000047.1 GCA_947474545.1 Beijerinckiaceae bacterium
CTAGATGTGCAATACGAACTTTTGTCACGATAGAACTCCCAACAAGAGAACAAACGTTATGACGGCCTGCCAAGACCATCCGGATGTCTTGCCGATCAGATGGCACGAGATCATCAATGAAACTGGATACAAGAATGGTGCCATAAATCAGGTCGTCGAAACAAAGATGAATAAAGCTTGCGTTCGTTCTCATGAAGGCGCGCCCACGCGATATTCAGCAGGGCGCGCGTCAGTGAAACAAATTCAATGGCAGTCGAAGACAGCCTGATAGCGCGCAACCGCAGCCTTGATCGCCGCCAGTTCGTCAGCGGTCGGTTTGTCCGGATTTTTAGCTGGGGGCAGACTGCCGAACTTCAATAGACAGGCCATTAGCAAGAAGCGCGCTTTGGTCGCGGTGAGATCAGTTGCGGCAATCTGAAAATCATGCGGATCGGCAAAACCTTCCGTCGCATTACGTCCCACCTTTGCAACGGGAATACCGCTGAAACTTGCCTTCAACAGGAGATTGTGCCGCGCCTGCGACGGCAGCGTGCCATAGGGTACGAGTCCTTCGGCGATAAAACCTGTGAGTTTGCCAAGCGACAGCTTGTGTTCGATCGAAGCGACGAGATCGACTTCGGCCGCCATGTCATCATCCATGTCGATGGTCGAATAGCTGCCATCCTTGACGATGGAAACCACGGGGATCGCGTCGCCCAACAGGCGCCTCGCGCCATCTTTCACGTTCACGCCGGTCATCGTGATGCCCGAACCTGATTTGACTGCCGCGCCAATTTCAGCGGGTAGCTGCGACAGGCGCAGTTCTGATTTATAGGTATGTTTGAAAACGGGCAGATAGGTGAGCGCGAGCCGGCCTGTGTGGCTGACATTGCCTATAATGCCGCCGTGGCCGCCTGTCGCGCGATAGCCGCCGGGCCGCGCATCGACCTTGGCGACTTCGCGCGCAGCAAATATCTGCTGTTCCTGAATCACGACGACGCCGCACTTGTCGCGGCCCTGATCATCAGCCCAGATTTTGGAAGCAATATAACTTGCGCTGTCGACTATGTTCTTGGGACCATCGTTGCTGATCTGTCCCTGCGGGCGCTGTGCAGCATTGCCGCAAATCGGCTTGGTCGTGTCGATAAGAAGATTGAACCAATAAGCGCTTTCCTCAACTTGCGGACTGCCCTGCGTCCAGATAACGCCGTCGTAATCGACGTTATCGACAAGCGACTGCATGTCGTTTGTGACCTTGGCGAGCACGGGGCGCTGCGGCGTTGCGGCAAGGTGATAGGGCTTGTAGGCCCAGTAATTCTTGCCCCGTTTTTCCGGCGCAATATCGCCATCACCCTTGTCCTTGCGCAGATGCGCGGCAAGCCCCTTGGTGAAACCTCCGGGAGGAGCGCCGCGATAGAAGTCGATATCCGCCAGCGACGACAATTGACTTGCCATTCCGTCGACGCCGATGGAAATGCGATCGATCTCTTCAAAGCTGCGCGAACCATCGGGGAAAAAGCCCTGCCGACCCAGAGGACTGCCCGGCGCTGTACATTCTTCTTCCCAGGCCGAACCATCTGCCTGCCGCGCCATATATGGCAGCGGGTAAAGCCCGTCCTCGGGCTTGAGTTCGATTTCATAAACAGGCTTGTCACTTTCGCTGGTCTTGTCCTTTTTGAATTGCCCGTCGGCGCCCATATAGCCATCAGGCGGCCCATAGAGTTCCGCGACATCGGCCTCGAGCGGATGCGCGGAGAATTGTTCGACATAAACTTTCACGGGAGCGGCAAGGCGCTGCGAACGCAGAGCGTCGAAAGCGGGAAGGGTACCGTCGGGGTTCTTGCGCAAAGGCAGGCCGTATTTGGCGCGAGCCTTGTTCGAAGTCACCAGCGGCGGCGTGTTCTGTATCGTTGCCGTTGGTCCCGTAAGATGCGCGATACGAGCCTTGCCAGCCATTTGTTTTCCTTTCAGCCACAGCGAAAAATTCGCTCAGTGTACGCGAGCGGGATGCACGAGTTTCTTTTCGATCATCATGTGAATGCCCTTGCAGCCGTTGACAGTTTGCGTGACGCGCAGGTCTGCCGCGAGGCTGCACAGCGTGTAGGCGTCCTCCCGTGGCAGATTGGCTTTTTCACCAAGCAATACAATCATGTCACGCAGGGCCATGACAGCGCATTGATCGAGATCGGGATCCATACCCATCGTGATGTAATGGGTGTTTGACTCCGCGCGCGGATATGCAAAATTGAGATCATCGCGCACGATGAGCGTAAAGGTGCCCTGCAGCGATGTCTCAATCGCATTGACGTTGACCTCGCCATCGCCCTGCGCGCCGTGTCCATCGCCGCAGGTGAACAATCCGCCTTCAGTAAAAATCGGCAGATAGAGCGTAGTGCCAGCGATCAGCTCTTTGTTGTCGAGATTGCCACCAAACGCCCGCGGCATGACCGAAGAAACCCTGCCCCATGCCGGCGGCGGCGCAACACCCATGATCCCGAAGAACGGCGATAGCGGCAGATCCAGCCCCCATGGCAACTTGCCAACCATACCTTCGAGATCCAGAGGGATCGGGAGCGAACGCGTTTCGGGAAAATCATACGGCAGTGTGCCGGAGAGCGGCCGAATTGTATTGAGACCCCAGTCCGTCGTGCATTTCACCTCCTGGATTTTGACCTCCAGCACGCTGCCGGGTTTCGCTCCTTCTATATAAATTGGACCAGTGAGAATATGTGGCCCGGGCCCTTGCTGAACATTCTTGTGAATGTCGGTCAGGGCCTGTGGAACGTTGAATTTGTCGCGAGGCGGTAGAAAAGCGGCATTTCCAGAGACGGTATCGATGGTGACACTATCGCCACTTTTGATGCGGATAACAGGTTTGGATTGAGCGTCGAGATAACCCCACTGACAGGTTGCAGGTCCTGCTTCGACATGATGATGGGCCATGCGTTTCTCCGTTTGCCTGCATTCTCGCCCAACCAGTCGGGCAGAACATCAGAGTCTTTAATGTATACAATCGGCAAGAAACTACCCACTCAAACATTTTGCTGTCAAGCAGCATAATTGTAAAAAAACTATCAAATACAGCAATATTATAATTTGTGCATCGCAATAATGCAGAGTGAGTGTCTTTCGGCCCAATGGTCTTTTTTTTGAGCAAAGAATACAATTTTGGGAATTCTGCCTGTGACGGGGTTTCACTTATCTCGTTGATTCCCATCACTTGCCTTCGCCACACGTTGAAAAAATAGCGCTGGCAGCCGTTGGCATTGGCCTTGCTAACCCACCATCATCGCGAGCCGCGCTCGCCTAACCGAGGGGTGAACAATGTCAGGTATAACCAGACTTATGAAGTCGGCTGGTTTGGCTTTCTCGCTGTTGGCCGCTGGTTCTAGCCTTGCGCAGGCGCAGACAACGCTGCGCATTGCCATGACCGCTGCAGCAGTTCCCGATTGGCGCGGACAGCCAGATCAGGGTTTTGAGGGCAATCGTTTTGTTGGCTTTTCACTCTACGACACCATGATACTTTGGGATCTGTCTTCAGCGGAGAAGGAAGTCATCTTGAAGCCCGGGCTTGCGGTGAAATGGTGGATGGATCCGAATGACCACAAGCGCTGGGTCTTCGATCTGCGTAAAAACGTCAAATACCATGATGGTTGTGCCTGGAATGCAGATTCGGCCGTGTGGAATTTCGAACGGCTGATTTCCGACAAGCATCCCGCCTTTACGCCTTACAATTTCGCTCGCGCCCGCGCCCGCACAAACAACATCGTCAAGGTCGAGAAAACCGCAGATTTTCAGATCGCCTTTACATTAAAAGAGCCGGAATCGCTATTTTATTACAACATGCCCTACCTATTCATGCTTTCCAATTGCGCAGTTGAAAAGGCGGGGAATAACCTCGACGTTTTTGCCAAGGCGCCTTCGGGGACGGGGCCCTATAAATTTATCAGCGCCATCGCCAATGAACGTATGGAACTGATGAAGAATCCAGAATACTGGGATAAGGCGCGCGTGCCCAGGCATGATCGCCTCGTGCTCCTGCCGATGCCCGAAGCAACGACCCGCGTAGCCGCTCTTCTATCCAATCAGGTCGATTTTATAGAGGCTCCGCCGCCGGACGCTTTGCCGGCCCTGAAAGCCGCCAAGATGCAGATCGTGACAAACGTCTATCCGCATACATGGCCCTATATTCTCAACAATGCTCGCGGTCCATTCAAAGACATTCGAGTGCGGCATGCGGCAAACTATGCGGTCAATCGCAAAGAGATGGTCGAATTGCTTTCCGGATTGGCGACACCGAGCAATGGGATGTATATCCCCCAACAATCATTCTACGGCAAGCCGCAGGACTATGGCTTTGATGCGAAGAAGTCTACGGCCCTGTTGAAAGAAGCAGGTTGCTATCCGTGCGAGATCCGCGTCGCCATATCCACGTCCGGTTCCGGCCAGATGCACCCGCTTCCCATGAACGAACTGGTGAAAGAGCAGCTTGAAGCCGCCGGTTTCAAGGTGAAATTCGATACGCTGGACTGGAACGCCCTGCTCGATGTCTACTTCAAAGGGCAGGAGAAATTCCCTTATGACGCCATCAACTTCAGTAGCGGCGCGTCCGATCCGTTAAGCGTGGTGAAGGGGGTGATGACCAGATTCAAAGCGCCGCTCGGCGCCAATTGGGGATGGTTCTCAAGTGCTGAGGTCGACGGACTGGCCGACAAAATTCTTGGTGCGGCATCGGAGGCAGAATGGAGCCCGCTGATCCCTAAACTCCATGAACTTGTAGTTCGCGACGCGCGAAACCTCTTCATCGTCAGCGACCTCAACCCAAGAGCCATGTCGCCGCGCGTAAAAGGTTTTGTACAGGCACAAAGCTGGTTTCAGGATATCACGCCCATTTCAATTGCGCCGAAGTGAGGACGAAATGACACATCAATTGATGGAGAAGGAGGAACTTGCAGCGCAACTTGCGCTGCAGGGGCTCAAGATCGGCGAAGATGACCTCGATGGCATGCTGAATATGGCTCGCGATCTCGCCGACAGCGCGCGAAGCATGCACATCAAACGGGAATACGCTTTGGAATCATTGAATGGCTTCAGTCTGGTGAAAAAGGAAAGCCCTGGCAATGAGTGAGCTCTGCTTTCTGACAATTGCCGAGGCGTCGCAGCAAATCGCTGCGCATAAATTGTCCCCGGTCGATCTGACGAACGCCTTTCTCGATCGCATCGTCAGTCTCAATCCGCAACTTAACGCCTACCTTCTCGTCCTTTCCGATTCAGCACGTACTGACGCCAAGAAGGCGGAGTCGGAAATCGCAGCGGGTAGATATCGCGGTCCGCTGCACGGCATCCCCATCGCGTTGAAAGATATCTATTGCACGAAAGGCGTTCCCACGACGGCCCATTCGGCTCTGCTGAAAGACCACGTCCCCGCCGCGGATGCGTTTACCCGCACCTTACTCGCTGAAGCTGGCGCTATCCTTCTCGGCAAAACTGCGACATGGGAATTCGCCATCGGTGGAACGAGTTTTGATCTACCTTGGCCGCCAGCCCGCAATCCCTGGAATACCGCACATGATCCCGGCGGCTCGTCCTCTGGCTCGGGCGCTGCTGTTGCATCGGGCCTGGCCATGGCGGCAATGGGAAGTGACACTGGGGGATCCATTCGTGGTCCGTCAGCGCTGTGTGGGCTTGCCGGTCTTAAACCGACCTACGGCCTTGTCAGCAGGCGCGGAATACTGCCCTTGTCATTCAGTCTGGATCACGCCGGGCCGATGTGCTGGACAGCGCAGGATTGCGCATTGATGATGGGAGTCCTCGCGCGGCACGATCCGCTAGACGCCGGAAGTGCGGATGTTGCTATTCCTGATTTTGCAAGCATTACCCAGCCCGTGCGCGGGCTCAGGATTGGTTATGCTCGCTCGATGACTGAGGAGGCCGGGGTCGACGGCGAAGTTCTGGAAGCCATGGAAGCCGGGTTGAAAGTGCTCGAAGTCCTTGGTGCAGTCGTCTGCGATGTCGAACTCGCCCCATCCCTCGCCTATGCCGATGTAGCGAGCCTCATCTCCCGTTCTGAATCCTACGCGATCCATGAACACGATCTCGCCCATACACCCCATCTCTTCGGCAAAATATTCAGGCAACGCATCGCGCCCGGCGCACTCGTGCGGGCGAGCGACTACATCAACGCCATGCGCGAACGTACGCGGCTCATCGCGCAATTGGCTGATGTGATGAAAAATGTGGATCTCGTTGTGACGCCTTCATGGCCCTCGCCTGCCTCGATACTGGGCGAAGGGGGAATAATGTCGCGGCGCAAAGCTTCTTTCATGCGTCCTTTCAACGTGACTGGTTCGCCAGCCCTGTCGGTCTGCAATGGCTTCAGTTCACGGGGTTTGCCGCTGGCAATGCAGATTGTGGGGCGGCCGTTCGAAGATCACATCGTGTTGCGCGCCGGACATGCGTTCGAAATAGCCACTGAATTTCGCAAGCGCCGGCCAATAATTGAGGCGAAGACATCTGCGGCTGCCTGATGCAGTTGCCAGATAGTTTTACGCCGCGCCAGCGGCTTTGCCGCGCATGCGGGCAACAACATAGGCGCCGGCCTTGTATATATGCTCGCGTGCGAGCGCTTCAGCACGCACTGCCTGGCGCCCCACGATAGCTTCCAGAATATAGATGTGCTCGTCGTGGGCCTTCTGGATGCGCTGGATATCTGGTTGGCGAAACAAAGTCGCCTGTACCATGGGTATATCGCGCGACTTGCGCAGCAGCCATTGCAAATGCGGATTGCGCGAAGCTTCCGAGACGGGATTGTGGAAGGCCGCATTCGCCTTTCCCCAATAAGCGCCTATGCCTTTTATCTCGCCGGGGTTTCTCAACACGGCGTCCGCCTCTTCAATCACGCGTTTCATCTGCGCGTATTGGGCTTCGCTCAATCCTTTCTCGACGGCCTGCCGCGCCGCCAGACCTTCAAGCGCAGCCCGGGTCTCGAATACTCCGATCATGTCTTCTGCCGAGTAGGATCTGACAGCATAGCCTGCGTTGGGAGTGTAATCGAGCAGCCCCTCTGCCGCGAGTTCCGAGAGCGCCGCGCGCACTGGCGTTCGCGAGACGCCGAAGGCTGCCGCGATTTCGACCTCAGACATCCGGCTTCCGCCAGAATAATCGCCGCGTGCAATTGCTTCGCGCAGCTGGCGGAATACTTCTTGTCCTCGCGTCGACATACCCGCAATCCTCTGCATGAAGTTTAGGCGGAGTGATCACTCAACTGCCGGCCCGAATGAGAAATGTATACACTAACCGGGGCTGGAAATGGGATAGGCATTGGTAATCTAACAATGTGGATCAATTGTTTGAAATTATCGGTAAAAAGCAGAGAGTTTGCATTTCAGGCAGGGAGAAGTTTCAAAATTGTATGCAAATTATTGCGATGCAAAAAACTCTGGCATTGATATTGCATTGCATCAATTGCGCCCCGAGTTGCGGGCCGTTGTGCGAGGCAACCATGTGGTATTATGCTGCCCGGCGTATTCTGATGAGTATTCCCATAGCGTTGGGCGTCAGCGTCATCTGCTACACGCTCGTGCTGCTGTCGCCCGGCGACCCCATCCAGGCGCTGTTGCCTCCCGATGCGACGCCTGAGGAAGTTGCATTTCTCAAAAGGGCTTACGGCTTCGACAAGCCTATACCTGTGCAATACTTCTATTGGCTCATGCGCGCCATTTCCGGTGACCTTGGCATCTCCCTGCAAACAAATCGTCCCGTGTTCACCGAAGTTATGGGCGCGTTGAGCAACACGATCGTGATATCGGTCGGGGCTGTTCTGCTTGCCTTTTCCCTCGCTTTTGCGTTGGGCACCATAGCTGCCTACAACGCCGGGCGGCCTGCCGACAAGATTGCAACAGGCATCGCAGTCGTTGGCGTCAGCATCCCCAATTATTGGCTTGGCATCGTTCTGGTAATCATTTTCGCTGTGAATCTTGGCTTGCTGCCGGCGTCGGGCATGGGAACCAAAGGTTCGACAAATTTCGACATCTTCGACTGGGAACAGGCGCGTTATGCAATCCTGCCTATTCTGACGATGTCGTTCGTGCCGCTTGGCATCATCATGCGAACGACCCGATCGGCAATCGCGGAAATTCTCAATCAGGATTTTGTACAGATGCTGCGCGCCAAGGGCCTTGGGCCTTTGGCTGTGCTGCGCCATGCAACGAGAAACGCCTTGCCGCAGGTGTTGACTGTGATGGGCCTGCAACTCGGTTATCTCGTCGGCGGCTCCATTCTCGTTGAAACCATCTTCGCCTGGCCGGGAACCGGCTTCTTGATGAGCAAGGCCATACTTACCCGCGACGTTCCCATGCTGCAGGGCGCGATACTGCTGCTTGCAGTGACCTTTGTGACAATCAATCTTCTCGTCGATCTTCTTCAAACGGCTGTCGATCCCCGGATCAAACGAGCCTGATTGGGAGCTGGTTATGAGCGTTGCGAGCCTGTCGGATTTATCTGCTGCGCCTCCCACGGAGAAGCTGCCGCCCGTCAGAGGTTATTGGGCAAGCGTTGGCAACAGGTTGCGCTACGATTACCTGACGATCTTCTTTCTTTCGGTCATCGCAATCATCGTGGTGCTGGCTATCCTTGCGCCACTTATTGCACCGTTTGATCCGACCAAGTCACATATGGCCTACCGTCTGAAGCCGCCGGGCTTTCGTAATTTCATGCTGGGCACCGACGAGCTGGGCCGCGACATGCTCTCCCGGCTGCTCTGGGGCGGGCGTACATCGCTGCTGATGGGGATATTCCCTGTGCTGCTTGCAACGCTCGTTGGCGGCAGTCTCGGCGTCGCCGCCGGGTTCATGGGCGGACGAACGAACACATTTATCATGCGCACTATGGACGTGGTGTTTGCTTTTCCATCAGTGCTTCTGGCGGTCGCTATATCTGGAACACTCGGTGGCGGCGCGAAGAATGGCATGCTCGCTCTCACGCTCGTGTTCATTCCCTCGATTTGCCGGGTCGCCGAATCTGCGACGACGCAGGTGCGCGGTCTCGACTTTGTTGAAGCTGCAAGGGCGTCAGGCGGCTCGACCCTTTCGATCGTACGCACTCATATTCTGGGCAATGTTCTCGGCCCCGTTTTCATCTTTGCATCGAGCCTGATCTCGGTGTCGATCCTTCTCGGGTCCGGCCTGTCATTCCTCGGTCTTGGCGTCGAACCTCCAACTCCTGACTGGGGCCTGATGCTCTCCACTCTGCGCGCGGGAATTTACACGCAACCGCTGCTCTGCGCTTTGCCGGGAGCTGCAATCTTCATCACGTCGTTGTCCTTCAACCTCGTGAGCGACGGACTTCGCCAGGCGATGGATGTCAAGGCTTGAAGGAAGGGAATGCAATGAAACCGATGGCTGAACGCGACTTTGCTAATCCGTTGCCGATTAATACTGCAGATCGTGGCGGACGCCAGCAACCAATGCTGCTAGTGCAGTCTCTCAAGAAGCATTTTCCGGTCAAGTCCGGGCTGTTGCAACGCCAGAAAGGTGCGGTCAGGGCCGTTGATAATATCAGCTTCTCAGTCCTTAAGGGCGAGACACTCGGCATTGTCGGAGAATCTGGTTGCGGGAAATCAACTCTGGCGCGCCTGTTGATGCATCTTATCACTGCGGACGCCTGCACGCTGGTATTCGATGGCGATCCTGTCAGTGAAATTCGCGGCATAACCTTGCGCGACCTGCGCAAAAATATGCAAATGGTCTTTCAGGACAGCTACTCGTCCCTTAATCCGCGCCTGCCCATACGCAACACAATAGCCTATGGCCCCGTTGTCCACGGTATGGCGAAAAGCGACGCGGAGCGACTTGCAAATGATTTGCTCAATCGCGTTGGCCTGCGTTCGGAAATATATGGCGCCAGATACCCGCATGAATTGTCCGGTGGCCAGAAGCAGCGTGTCAATATCGCGCGCGCTCTGGCCCTGACGCCGCGCGTCCTCATTCTGGACGAAGCTGTATCAGCGCTCGATAAATCCGTCGAAGCGCAGGTCCTCAACCTGCTTAATGAACTCAAGCGTGATTTCAACCTGACCTATCTCTTCATCTCGCACGATCTCAACGTCGTCCAGTATATTTCTGACCGTGTGCTAGTGATGTACCTTGGTCAGGTTGTCGAGATCGGACCAGTTGAGGAAATCTATGGTAATCCGCGTCATCCCTATACGCGCGCCCTCTTGCAATCACGCCTGTCGATGAATCCTGCCGAGCGCGTCACCGAGCCGCCGATCGGCGGCGATCCGCCAAATCCGATCAACCCGCCGTCTGGATGCCGCTTCCGGACGCGCTGCATATTTGCGGAAGGCGTTTGCGAAGCCAGTCAACCCACGCTCGACGCAGTTACTGGTGACCGGCACCCAGCTGCCTGCCACATGACCGATCCAATGTCCGGACACACTAAGGCTGCTGCCTAGGAGTTGCGAATATGGTCTATGATACACACGCGCTAGCAGCGCCGCCGTCTCCCGCCAGCACTGGAACGCCTCTCGTCGAGGTCCGGGATCTCAGTGTAGAATTCGTCAGCCGCGAATCCACGACACGCGCTGTGAACGGCGTGTCCTTTTCCCTGGCGCCCGGCGAAGTTCTTTGCATCATCGGCGAATCTGGATCAGGCAAGTCCGTGACCATGAGAGCGTTGATGAAGCTCCATCCCGCCAAACATACGCGTATAAGCGGATACATGCGTGTCGCAGATCATGAGGTTTCGGCGCACAGCGAGCGCGAAATGCGCGACATCCGTGGATCGCATATTTCGATGATATTTCAGGAGCCGATGACTTCACTTGATCCGGTCTATCGCATCGGCGATCAGATCGCCGAAACTGTTGTGCATCACAAGAAATGTTCGCGCGCGGATGGATATGCGCGGGCGCTCGAATTGTTGAAACTGGTGGGCGTGCCTTCGCCGGAACGGCGGTTAAAGGCCTATCCACACGAGCTATCCGGGGGCCTTCGCCAGCGTGCGATGATCGCAGTCGCGCTTTCGTGCAGTCCCACATTATTGCTGGCGGACGAGCCGACCACCGCACTCGACGCCACGGTGCAAATCCAGGTGCTGGTGCTCCTCAGGCGTTTGCAGCAGGAATTGGGTATGGCGGTCATCTTCGTGACGCACGACCTGTCTGTTGCAGCACAGATCGCCGACAAGGTCGCGGTGATGTACGCGGGCCGCATTGTTGAATATGGCTCAGTAGCGGATGTTTTGCAGCATCCGGCGCATCCTTACACGCAGGGCATGCTGGCCTCAACGGTCTCAGGTCATATGCGCGGGCAAATCATTGAAGCCATTCCTGGATCGCCACCGGACATGCGTGTCAGAATCGAAGGCTGCAGCTTTGTGCCACGCTGCAAATCGGTGAAGCCGGCTTGCCGCCGCGGAACACCGGCGCTGGTTGACGTATTGCAGGGCCATCAAGCCGCATGCGCCAACTTTGTTTGAAACCACTTGCGAGACTTTAACAAGCTGGAGTAGCTGAATGCATAAGTTTTCTATGCCACAATGGGCCATCGATCGCGTCATGGAGCGGCGCGGCAAGCTGCACATTTATGACGATCTGTTGCCGGAAAAGACAGCTCTCATCGTTGTCGATTTGCAAAACGGCTTCATGCTGCCGGAATTTTCGCCAAGCCCGGTGCAGACAGCGGCAGGCACCGTGCCCAACGTCAACAAACTTGCCGAAACGCTGCGCGCCACAGGCGGCAAAGTCGTCTGGATCAAGAATACAGTCGATGATCGCAGTCTTTCCGGGTGGTCGCATTGGTATAATATGGGTAAACCTCAATGGTCCCGGCAACGCGCTGAAACGTTTCGTGAAGGCGCAGTTGGCCATGACATATTTTCAGATCTGATCGTCAAACCTGAAGATGAGATCGTTCACAAATTCCGTTTCAGCGCCTTCCTTCCCGAATCCTCGGACCTTGCTCCGCGCCTGCGAACGGGTGGCTATGATACGGTCCTGATCGTGGGCACGGTTACAAATGTTTGTTGTGAATCTTCAGCGCGCGATGCGATGATGATGAACTTCCGGACTGTCATGGTCAGCGATGGCAATTCAGCTTTCAGCGACAATGAACATGAAGCCACTCTAGCCGCGTTTTACGGGGTCTTCGGAGACGTGATGCCCACCGACATGGTCTGCAGGCTCCTGCAACAGAATTCCGGAAAGCTGGCTGCAGCGGCGGAATAATACCCGGGGACGCGTGGTCGGATTGATTTGACGGTGTCGGCACCCGCACCCGTTCGCGCACAAGACGCCTTGATTGACCCACGGGTCAATAATCAAAAAATAAGCGGTTTTTACTAAATTCTGCTGGAGATGCGGGCTGAGTAGGCATTTTGGGACGATTTCGATATGAAATTGATATTTTCAGAAGAAAAATGGCTCTCGAGCTGGACTCGAATGCGCAGTGTAAGCATCTGTAATTTATGTGTAAAAATTATTATTGCGGCCCGCTTTCCAACGCAATTCCAACAGCTATTTTTTTGCCTCGGGTGCTGATCCCGACGCGGAGGGCTGAGAGGTTCATGGTTGTTATTGATCTCGAACGACCAGCCCAAAATGTGGCGGGGTAAACTTGGATCATTAAATGCTTTAAATGCTTTGATTCGATTTTTTCTAGGCGCATGGCGATCCGGAGATTGTCCGATACCGTCCGGCTATAATTGGCCTCGAGAATTCCTGCCCTTCAAGCCACTTAGCCTGCATTATGCATCGCAATGAGCTTTGCTGCATTCAATATGCTTATTTCGCTTGAGCCATTTGCATTCCGGCGTGTTCGGAACCATAGTTTTGCGTCACCGGCGATGAGGCCAGTTTTCTGGTTGGAGGAGGCTTGCGGGTTGACGGTAGGGGTTCACAATTGGAGGCTTCACGCCTCGCCTTCTATGTGACAAGGCGTGGAATTCGTCCCAGGACAAATCGCAAGATATCCTGGCCGGGAGATGTTGTCGGCAAGTGAACACGTATCATCGTCTTCATCTCAACGACGCGCGCCGCAATCTTGATCAGACGCAGGCGCAGCGTATCGAACTGCGCGACGCGACACATCGAGCGCTTCGGCATGGACGCCCGCATTCCTCACATGAGGCAGCTCAGGGAAGAGGGCAGGAGGCGTCAGGTTCCATACCAGGCCTTATGCGAATTAGAGCAGACAGACAGTGTAGACGCAAATTAGAGATGTCACCTCCCGCGACTTTGTCGGACGTTCAGGTGGCGGCAATGGATGGCTTATGGACGAGTGATTCCACGCAACAGTTATCCGGCAGGAAATGCCTGTGCATGTGTAATGCGCACACCAACGGATTCACCTATTGCTGGTCCAATTTGACTGACTATGTCGATGTCCAATCTCTTCGGGAGACCTTTGATTGCGACTTCAGCGCGTCTGATGCTGCCGTGACGGCGGATCAGTTCGACAGCCCCCGAAAATGGCGAGCCGCCGGGCTCAACGAGCTTTAGATGCTGAGGCCGTACAAAGAGTTCCGCCTTGCCGTGAGAATTGCTTGGCAGGCCCTGATAAACGGGAATATTTTCAAAATGTGCCCGCCCGCCTGCTATTTCGACAGGGATGCGGTTCGTCTCGCCTAAAAAGTCGCAGACAAATGCAGTTGCCGGATAATCATAAACTGTGTCCGGGCCTGCAACCTGTTCCAACAGGCCTTTGTTTAGAATTGCGACACGGTCTGCGAGTTCCAGAGCCTCTTCCTGATCATGTGTTACAAAGACCGTTGTGTGCCCGGTTCGCCTATGCAGATCGCGCAACCATTGACGCAGGTCCTTGCGCACCTTCGCATCAAGCGCACCAAAGGGTTCGTCGAGAAGCAATACACGTGGCTCTATCGCCAACGCTCTTGCGAGCGCAACCCGCTGGCGCTGTCCCCCTGAAATCTGCGACGGGAAGCGCTTTTCGAGACCGCCCAATTGCACGAGTTCAAGAAGGCCGCTAACCCGGCGCGAAATTTCAGACGCCGAAGGCCGCTCCTTGCGGGGGCGAACTTTGAGCCCGAAAGCTATATTGTCAGCAACGCTCATATGGCGAAACAGAGCGTAGTTCTGGAATACAAACCCGATGCGTCTGTCACGCAGGGACAACCGGCTGGTGTCGATCCCATCGAACAAAATATTTCCGCCATCGATCGCTTCAAGGCCCGCCATCATCCTGAGCAATGTTGTCTTGCCGGAACCAGACGGGCCCAGAAGCGCGATCAATTCGCCCGGTTGAATGGCGAGAGACACACCTCTGACGGCGGCAAACGCACCATATTGTTTGGCGACATTTTCAAGAGTAACGGAAACAGACACGACAATGCTCCAGTTCTTTTGGAATCAGTGGCCGCTGCGAGCAGCGATTTCATCGGCAAAGCGCCATTCGAGCCAGGTCTTCACCGCCAGAGTAACAAGCGCGAGCAAAGCCAACAGGGAAGCGACGGCAAAAGCAGCCGCGCTCATATATTCATTGAATAGTATCTCAATGTGCAGAGGCATCGTTGTGGTGAGCCCCCTGATCTTGCCGGACACAACAGCAACTGCGCCAAACTCGCCCATCGCGCGCGCATTGCACAACAGCACACCGTAGAGCAGGCTCCATTTGACGTTCGGCAGTGTGATCTTGACAAAAGTTTGCCAGCCCGAAGCGCCCAATGTCAGCGCAGCTTCTTCATCATTATTGCCGAGAGTTTGCATATGCGGGATCAGTTCGCGCGCGACGAATGGAAATGTCACGAAGAGCGTCGCCAGCACTATTCCGGACAGCGCAAAGATAATTTCGACGCCGTGCGATTTGAGCCAGGGACCGAAATAGCCTTGCGCGCCAAATAGCAGAACATAGACAAGCCCCGAAATAACCGGCGAAACCGAGAATGGAAGATCGATCAGCGAAATCAGCAAATTCTTGCCGCGGAATTCGAACTTGGCCACAGCCCAGGCCGCGGCCACACCGAAGATGACATTGAGCGGAACCGCTATGATGGCCACCAGTAGTGTCAATCGTATCGCCGCCAATGCATCGGTCTCAAGTATATTTTCGATATAGGCTTGCCAGCCATTGGCGAAGGCTTCGAGAAAAACGACTGTCAGAGGCAATATAAGAAATACCCCCAGGAATGCGAGCGCGATTCCAATCAGGCACGCGCGCACCATGGGGCTTTCGCTGCGGACGCGGTGAGTATGAACTGGCGGCACCGGCGCAACAACAATGTCAGACATATCCCAGTCTCCGCCGCACCAGAGCCTGCAAGGAATTGATCGAAAGGATCAGCGTGAAAGAGATGGCAAGCATGAGGACCCCCACAACCGCAGCGCCTGCATAATCAAATTGTTCAAGCCGGATCACGATCAACAAGGGCGCGATCTCGGAAATTCCTGGCAGATTGCCAGCGATAAAGATGACAGAACCATATTCACCAACGGCTCGCGCGAGTGCCAATATGAAGCCGGTCAACAGGGCAGGCAAAAGCGGCGGCAGAATCACGGACCATATAGTCCTCAGTCTGCTCGCCCCCGACAGTGCGGCAGCTTCTTCCAATTCGGCTTCGCATTCCTGCAATACCGGCTGCACTGTGCGAACGATAAATGGCAGGCTGACGAAAATCAGCGCCATGACTACCCCGAGGGGCGTATAGGCAATCTTGATCCCCCACGGCGCGAGTAGACCGCCAATCCAGCCGTTCGGCGCGTATATCGCGGTCAACGCAATACCCGCAACAGCCGTCGGTAAGGCAAATGGCAAGTCTATAGCTGCATCGAGCAGTTTCTTTCCCGGAAAATCATAGCGGACGAGCACCCATGCTATGATCACGCCGAAGATCACATTCACGAGCGCCGCAATCAAGGCTGCGCCGAAGGAGAGGCGGAGCGCCAGCAGAGTTCTGGGAGAGAGCGCCAGTGCAACAAATCCAGCGGGGCCGGCGCTGGCAGCTTTGATCACAAGCGCGGCCAAGGGAATCAGCACTATCAGGGACAGTGCTGTAACCGCGATCCCCAAGCCTATTCCAAAGCCCGGCAAGATCGAATGCGCGCGCCAGGGGCGTCTTGCGAGTGAACTCATGGATTAGCGGCCCGGCTTGTAAATCTGGTCGAATATTCCGCCATCAGCAAAATGGGCCTGCTGCACTTTGCTCCATCCGCCGAAGGCATCATCAATATTCACCAGTTCGATTTTCGGAAATCTGACGAGGTCCTTGGGATCAACATGCTGCGCATCGCGGGGGCGGTAGAAATTCTTGGCGATGATTGCCTGTGCTTTTGGGGTGTAAAGGAATTCGAGGTAGGCCTGCGCTGCGGAACGGGTTTTATTTGTGTCCACATTGGCATCAATCAATGCGACAGGCGGTTCTGCAAGAATGGATAGGCTGGGAACGAGAATTTCAAACTGATCTCCACCTGCTTCCTTCAAGGCAAGGAAGGCCTCATTTTCCCAGGATAGCAAGACGTCTCCAATGCCGCGCTTGGTGAAAGTATTGGTCGATGCGCGCGCGCCAGTGTCGAGTATTGGAACATTGTTGAGCAGCCTGCCGACGAAATCGCGGACTTTTGTTTCGTCCTTGTTGAAAAGCTTATCAGCAAAAGCCCAGGCGGCGAGATAGTTCCAGCGCGCGCCGCCAGATGTCTTGGGATTGGGCGTAATAACCTGAATGCCCGGCTTGACCAGATCATCCCAATCCCTGACGCCCTTCGGGTTTCCCTTGCGCACCAGAAATATGATCGTCGACGTATAGGGCGATGAGTTTTGCGGGAGGCGCTTTTGCCATTGATCTGGCAATTTCTTGGTACGCTCCGCTATCGCATCGATATCGGCGGAAAGCGCCAGCGTCACAATGTCAGCGTTCAGCCCGTCGATCACCGAGCGCGCCTGTGAGCCGGAGCCGCCATGCGACTGGCGGATCGTGAGCGTCTGGCCGGTTCTGGCTTTCCAGTCAGAAATAAACTCGCGATTGATGTCGCGATAGAGCTCACGCGTTGGATCATAGGATACGTTGAGGAGCGTCGTTTGTGCGCGGGCGGCGCCCATTGTGATCGCGAGACAAAATGCCATCGCAAGCAAGGCCAGTAAATGGACCAGATAGCGGGGAATTGAACGAAGCATCGCGACCTCCTGTGAGTCAACATCTTTATGTTGACTAATTCAGTCGGATAAATCAAGTAGTGTTTTAATTCCTAATTCTTGCCTAGATGTAAGCGCCTTCATAATAGCCCGGTGCGCGTTCATCAGTGATATTGGGACGTTGCACCACGTCGGCAAGGGTCCGCTTCTCAAGGACCGACAGCATGGCGTTATGAGTGTCCAGAAACAAATGCCGGAGGTCGCAGGCTGCTTCGTCAGCGCAATCTGCACAACGCCGGTAGGCCGTCCGCGACAAGCAGGAAACCGGGGCCATTGGCCCTTCTGTTGTACGCAGAACACTTGCCAGGCTGATCTCTTTGGCCGGGCGGGCGAGCAGGTGGCCACCCTGTCTGCCGCGCTTGCTGTCGACCAACCCGGTCCGGCGCAAGTCGACTAGTATTTGTTCGAGAAACGCTTCGGGAATGCCCTCGGAGGCTGCAATTTCATTGGCTCGCACTGGCTTGCGAGGTTCAGCCCGCGCCAGAAACAAAAGCGCTTTAAGCGCATAACGGGCACGTTGAGAGATCATGGGCGGTTTATTCCGATTTGATGTATCGGAATACTAACCTTTATCCCCCTATTCGCCAAGAAATATGCCAATCGGCCTATTATTTTACGGAGTCGGACAAGCTGTTTCGGAATTCAAGCAGACCGTGTGAAAACGCTTCGCTTTGCGGGACGCCGCCTTTCGGCGGCTTTCAGCGGCGGCTTTTCCTGCGTCGCCGCTGATCTCTCGCTAAGTAGTTTTTATTATGTCCCGGCTTAAAGGGGTCATCGCAGAATCTTCCCGATAGAGCGCGCAAAGACCTATCCGTAAGAGGGAGGCTCTCCGTACGCTCCCGCTTCAGTCGCCGGAAGCTCCGTCCATTTGATTGCACGCGTCCCCATTACCAATGACATCTCCGGTACAGGGGCGAATCAAATCGGCAATCGCGGCTTTCTCAAGTTGATTTCGAGTCGGATTCGATTGTCCGACAAAGTCCATTTACTGTTGTCTGCTGAACGCAAAGGCTTTTAATCACCGTTTATAATGAGGAAAACAGCAAATATCTGCGCAAGATTGTGAACAACTACTGATTCAGGCCTGCGGCCATGCGTCCGATGTGGCATTTTAGGACGTCTAGTACATCGCTTGGCAACGCGCTGCCCGTTCGGCAGTTACATGCGGCAGCGAGCCGCGCGCCTGTAGGAAGGCAACGCGACTCTACAGGGTGTCTCCCCGTGCTCTTGCGGAGCGGAAGGACGATACTCTGGACATGGTGCAATGTCATCGGAATCAGCGGACAATTCTGCGAAATTCTTTGGCAAGAGCCGACCCCCTGCCAAGTGTGGATAAATTGGGGTTTGTCTAAATTGATAGTGGATAATTATCGTGAGGATCGTCTCCTCAACCAAACCGAAGGCACCGGGTTCCTGAGACTTCGCGACATAATCGGTCCAACTGGGCCGATACCCGTTTCGAAGAGTACGTGGTGGCAGGGCGTAAAGGACGGAAGATATCCGAAATCGCTCAAGTTGGGCCCTCGGATTACCGTTTGGCGCGCTGAGGAAATCCGCGCGTTGATCGCCACCGGGGTTCCGCCGCATGGGGAATAGGCGCTTCGATCTTCGACGCGTCAAACTTCATTACAGTCATTCGGTTGAAGAAATTGCCAAAGCACTTGGGTGCCATCGGCAAACCGTAAGATTGTGGATCAAGCAGGGGTTGCCAGCTGATAGCAGCATGCGGCCCGTGCTTGTCCGGGGTGAGGACCTGCGCAAATTTTTGAGCGGCAAATATTCGAATGGCAAGCAGCCAATGCTTCCCGGCCAGATGTATTGCCTCAAATGCCGGGCCCGGCAGTCGCCTGCATTCGAGGTCGCTGATCTGATCGTTGTCACTCCCAATATCGGGACCCTTCAGGGCATGTGCCCGGAATGTTCAACAATCATGTTTCGACACGTCGCGCGCGCCAGTTGGCGCACTTCGGCGGGAAATTTGAACGTCACATTGAAAGCAGGGCAAGCGAGCCTAGACGATAACTCCGATGCTGCCCTGAAACTTCACCTCGCGCGATGGATGGAAGGCAAATGAAAAGCACAGTACAAAATGAGCGGATCAAGCGGAAATATTTCATCTACTTGATCGACAGAAAGTGCCGCGATCCACAGACTGTCGACGCGATAGCTGCTTCAATCGCCAAGTATGAACAGCATACCGGCAACGTCGATTTCCGGAAGTTGCATATTGAGAAGGTGCGGGCGTTTAAGCGCAGCCTTGAAGAAGCACTGAATGAACGGACCGGCAAGCCTCTATCAGCTTCGACGAAATATGCCACGCTGAACCATTTGAAAGCCTTTTTCGAATGGCTTTCATTGCAGCCGGGCTACAAGTCCAAGATCAAGATGGCGGATGTAGATTACTTCAGTGTGCCGGACAAGATGGCGCGAATTGCAACGGCGCGGCGGGAGAAGACAGGGCCAAGCCTCGAACAGGTGCGCGAAGTCATCCTTGCCATGCCTGTCAGTACCGATGTTGAACGCCGTAACCGAGCCTTGATAGCTTTCACCATTCTGACAGGTGCCCGCGACGGGGCGATCATCACCTTCAAGCTCAAACATATCGACATTGCTAACCGGCTTGTCCGGCAGGACGCGCGGGAAGTCTCGACGAAGTTCGGCAAGACATCTGATATTTGGTTCTTCCCGGTCGGTGATGATCTCATTCGGATCATATCGGACTGGGTTGCGGAATTGCGCGCCAAGGGCTTTGGCGACGAAGACCCGTTGTTTCCGAAGACAGCTTCATTGCCGGGCCCGGATCAAAATTTCGGTGCAACCAGTCTATTGAAAGAACATTGGGCGACGGCCATGCCAGTGCGGGATATCTTCAGGAAAGCATTTGCAAGTGCAGGACATCCCTATGCCAATCCGCACAGCTTCAGGAATACCTTGGTCCAGCTTGCTTACCGCCTGAAGCTTGACCCGGAACGCTTCAAGGCTTGGAGCCAAAACCTGGCCCATGAAAACATGCTGACCACATTCTCAAGTTATGGCGACATTACCGGCTACCGGCAGGCTGAAATTATGCGCGGACTCGCCGAAGCTACAGAAGGGGACGAAGTCACTTTGAAGCCCGATGAACTCAAGACCATCATTGCAGCTGCAAAGGCAGGGAGGCTGTGAAAT
Source organism: Beijerinckiaceae bacterium (assembly GCA_947474545.1). Lineage (GTDB taxonomy): Bacteria > Pseudomonadota > Alphaproteobacteria > Rhizobiales > Beijerinckiaceae > Terripilifer. Next base: position 20,289 of record CANJJI010000047.1, read on the forward strand.
TCCCACTTGTATAAAATCTAAATGAACATATTAGATTTATACAAGCGTTCGAGGCGTTCCATGAAACCGATCATTGGCTATATCCGGGTGAGCACAAACCAGCAGGGCAAGTCCGGCCTTGGCATTGAAGCACAGCGGGAAGCGCTGGCCCGGTTTGCCCCCGCAGCTGCGCAGCAAGTCAGGGAAACGCTCTTTCATTCGGACCAGAAAGAGGAAGAATTAGAGGATGGGTCCATCGTGATCCGGTTCAAGGCTGCGGGGCACTTAGAGATGGCTTGGTACCTCTATCAATGGGGAGACAAGGTCGACGTCATCAAGCCCGAGCCACTCAAACGCCTGATTGCTGACCACCGCAGATCTGACTTTCCGGTCCTTCCATGAAAAATGAATATACTTTGACCCGTGATCCAGAGGACATCAGATGACCGCCCAAATCCCAGATACGCTCTTTTGGAAAGGGCGCGAGTATTCGCTTTGTGTCCTACCGCTGAATCTTCTCTTTGCCAGGATGCAACCGAGGCCTCAGTTTGAATCAACATCTACTGCGAACTGGCGCGGATATAAGGCACATTGGAAAATTGAAGACAATAAGTTATCTCTTCAAAGTATATCGGGAACGCTGGATAGCGCCCCCCGGAGGCATTCATTTCTTTCTGATGAAAAGCCACAATTCGGCTTCGGCACCGAGCGATATCAAAAACTGATCTCCCAGATAAAAGAGTTACCGAAAGACGATTCCGGAATCATTCTCTCCACACTCGAATGGAACGGAGCCTATATCTCTGATGAAAATGGATTTATCCCGAAGGCAGCCGCGTTAGCAATCGACGTAGCTTCGTTGATGACCATTCCCAATCAGCCTCATTTCGCCGCCTGGTATTCAGGGTTGCTTCGCTGCCCATACGGCGAGCAACTGAAATACGTGCACGGTGGCTTTGGCTCTAAGTACAGATATGATCTTATGGTCCAAATCGAGTCTGGCCACGTGAAAGAGCATTGGATCGTTGATAACCAGCCCGGATTCCAAGCTCGTGAGGATCGAGAGAAAATCAAAAATACATGCTTCTCAGCGATACTCGCAGCGGGCGGTGGTGATCTATCTGGCACCGAACAGCCAATAGCAGCTCTGAATCAGGCATCATTCGGTTATGGCAACAAACTTGCAGAAGCAATTAGACATACAATTATAAATCATTTCAGGATAAGGTTTATTGCGCAAGACGTTGGCGACGAAGCTGACCTCGTGATGCGCTACGAGTACGAAAAAGCAATATATGCAGAGGAACGCGCATATATGTCTGCCTGCACTCTAGTTTCGATGAAGCAAAAAGCGATTGATTACGCAGATATGGATCTTGGAACTTATCTACAGATCATGGAAATGAACCTCCCATTTTTATCCGACGCGCAAGAGATTCTCCATAAGTTCGATCTCACAGAGGATGACTATCTTGAGTGGGCGACAGAAAATCTAAAAAATATGGCAAAATTTGCTTCCAATGGAGAATTCGAACTGATCGGATTCAGCCACGGGATTCTGCGGGGATTGACGTCAGGTGACTGACGTGAAGCGGACGAGGAGCGGCTTACGAATAAGATTTCCGTTCTGTGCTCGAGATTATCCAAGCTCGCTTTCGGAAGGAGCCGAGCTTGGCTCGAGGTGTGATGAGCAACGAGGAAACAACTTTCTTCGAGCCTTCCGTCATCACCAAAGAGGCCCAAATCGGCCGTCGTTCAAAGAATTAATCTCGACGGATTGTTCTGGACGCTAACAGGTGCACAATGGCTCGATCTGCCTGAGTTATTAGGCAAATGCTCATCGGTGTACTGCGAGCTCCGCCGCTGCAAGCTCGCGGGCGTCTGGGATTCTCCTTCAGTAGGCGCTCGATAATATCGAACGCGTCGCCGAGACGGTCTAGATGATCGGCAGCAGCGTCATCCAGACGCACCATTGTGCGGCTGGCGCGAAAGCGGGACTCAGAAACAAGGTCTTGGGCTCTTGCGAGAACTGTCGAGCGTTCTACGAAAATGGCAGGACCTTTACTTTAGCTTGGGCGCAGCCGATCATCTGCGAAAGAGCTGAACATCTAGCCGGTTTGGCTGAGTAGAAGAGTTCAAGAATGCTGGGTCGCGTATTTTCCATCATCGGTCGGTTATTCGGCCGGACAGATCGGTCCACAAACGGACCGACCATCCTTGACGTCTTGAAGGCAACGCCCCGCTTTCAGGACACCCAAATGCTCGTCGACGCGATGGCGGAACTCTGCGAAGACGGCGTTGACACCGACGAACTGCCAAACGTAACAGGCGAGTTCGGCCGCAATCCAAATAACCCGATACCGACACGAACCGTGTTTGGCAGTATGTCGTACCTTGCCCAACTGCGTGGCCCAGACGGCGAAAAAGTGAACAACTCACGTCGCGGCTCAACATCATCATCCGCCACAGCAAGCCCGGTCGATATTTATGACATCACGGACAACGACGGCCGGGCGTTGGCGCAATTGTTTATCTCTCCATACCAAAAGCGCAATTCCAGACGGGCCCCCGATGGCCTAATCCTGGCCGATGAAGTACCCGTCCCCAAGCCGCTGGTCCCAGAACGAAGCGTAGCCACTGTATCGCCACCTCCAGTCGCACCTTTACCCCAAGCTGAAGCGCCCCACGATCAAACTAGTCCCGCCGAAGCTGACGCCGACTGTGAAAATGACGACGGCGACACCGACGCAGAATCCACCTTCGACGACGCAACCGAATCAGATGATGACTTCGAGTACGATGATCCTGCCGATTACCCCGAAGTAGACGACATCGGCATCCGGCGAGCGCTTCGCGCAGAACACAATGGGAGTTACGACGACGCCTTCCGACACTGGATGCCGGTTTTCTACCGCCTTGAGGGAGGACCGGTGCCCACCGCCCTCGTGAAGGCCATAAAACACTCCGACTGGGCGGAGTACATCCATTGCCGATTGAAATGGGAAGATGACCCTGATCGCCTCTACAAAGAGCTGCACGATCTCGCAGATCGTGAAATGTTTGAGGCGGAGGCCTATCGTGCACTGATGCACGCAAATGGAGAACTGGACGATCGGTTCGACAAGGAGTCGATTCAAAGCATCCTGTTATTTGCGTTCGAGAATGGCAGCATCGAAGCCATGCATCACATGGCAGGGCAGGCCCGAGACGGATCTGAGTTTGAAGAGAAAGACATCGACTACGCACTGAGCCTATTCGAGGGTGCCGCCGATCTGAATCATAGAGATGCGGCACTAGAAGCAGCTCTTCTTCATCGGGAACAAAAAAATACCGAAACGGCCGAGAAACTATTCCGCCAGGCGATCGCACTTGGTGACGACTTCGCCAAATACGGTCTCGCCCTAATGCTCCTGCAGGACTTCAAACCGCAGCGAGCAAGCGAGGCCATCCCGCTGGTATTCGAAGCGGCAGAGGCAGGCGTTTGGGAAGCGCGGCGTCACGCAGCGATTTTTTATGAAAAAGGCGTCGGTGGCCCGGTCAATCTCGAAATGGCGCGGCTCTATTACGAGAAGACGGCGTATACTACCTGGTCGTCCATTCGGCTGGGTGAAATGCACCGTGACGGTATTGGCGGCCCGGTTAATGGAAATGAAGCGATCCGCTTTTTTAACTACGCGCGAACAAACTGCAATTACTTGGCATCATATCATCTCGGCATGTTGTACAAGAAGGGTGAGGTTACCGAGCAAGACCTACCGCGGGCATTTTCGTTTTTTCAAGAAGCCGCCAGCCATGACGTTCCGCAGGGGATATTCGAATTAGCCTTGATGACCAAAGCCGGTCTCGCGACCGCTTCCGATCCCGTACGCGCTGCCGAGCTATTTTCCCGCGCCGTGGAGCTCGGGTGCATTGATGCCGAGCCGTACCTCAAGCTTGCTGCCCCGGCAGCGCCCTTCTCTCCAAATCCCATCGTTTTTGCAGAGCCAGCCACCAAACAGCCAGCTGCTCCACAGGTCGCTGAAAAGACGGTCAGCGCGCGCTACGTCGTACTCGATTTCGAGACGACCGGATTCTCGCCCAACCGAGGCGACAAGATCATCGAAATAGGCGCTGTCGAAATCATCAATGGAAAAATCGGACGCCATTACCAAACTTTGGTGGATCCGGAGACCGAGATCAGCTCGCGTATCACCGCGCTAACATCGATAACAAACGATATGGTCGCGGATGCGCCGCTTATCGAGGACGCGCTCGGCGACTTGCTCGATTTTGTGGGCGAAGCAACACTCGTTGCGCACAATATTCAATTCGAACTCAAATTCCTGTCTAGTGAGTGCAGCCGACTACAAATGACACCGCCGCCAAGAACGCTTTGCACCCTCAAACTCGCGCGAAAACTCTATCCGGAATTCCAAAACCACAAACTTGGCACTATTTTGGATGCATTCGGAATTGCACCTGAGGGACCGCTGCACCGCGCGTTGCCGGACGCCAAAGCAACGGCCCAAATGCTGCTTCATCTGCAAAAGCGCCACCCAATTGATCTTTTTAACTGAACTGGCAGGGGCAAGAATCACATAGAAGGACCGTCGCGGGGCTAAACGAGGCCAATGAGTCAGTACTCGCTGGGCAAATGGATGACCCAGTTGGCGTAATAGAAGCGGATGCCCGGTTCAGGGAAATCAGTGCATTCGATCCGTTTGGCATATAGCTCCAGCCCATTGCCGTCACCGCACGTCAGCATCGCGGTCTGATTAGCCCCCACCTTCAGATCCCAGACCTGAAAGTCCTCGGCTTTGACCGGGATCACATACCGCTGCGCTAAGGCGATCTCATCGAGCAGCCAGTATGCACCTACGGTCTCCGCGACATATTCTACGCCTTCGGTGTACAGGACCTCCCACACTAAGCCATGCCGGTGGAAATTCACTGATCCCGTGAATTGGGCGAGCATCATCGGATCGAGCGCTGGACGCTTCGACATGTCAGTTCTCCGTGATTTGGAATTGCCGTCATCGCCCAGACTGCCGTTCAGCCGGGCTGAAACTTGTTTGGATCAGCTTCGTCGCTTTCAACACTTCTTCAGATCTGAAGAAGTGTGGCCGCAGCTCCCGACAAATTATCCAAGAGCTACGCCAGCGGTTCGCTCAACCGGCCTTCTTTAGCTGTTTGGAAGGAGCCTTGAGCCGCAGTTCCGCAGTGCCCTTGTCAGCACTGGCTTCAATCTGCGCATCCAGCTCGCCTTTGTTTCGTTGGGAGCCACCGACGGGGGCGCAACCCAACCGCGCTCCTGTGGCAGTCAACGACACGTATTCGACGGCATTCAATACCGTTCTGACAGTCTCCGCCTCCGGCGTTCTGGCCAATGACACAGACGCCGACGGAAATGCATTGAGTGTGGCTTCGGCGACAAATCCCGGCCACGGCACCATTTCGATGTTCACCAACGGCTCATTCACCTACACGCCGACGTCCGGCTATTCCGGCGTGGACAGCTTCACCTATGTGATCAACGATGGGACTGTGAACTCGGCCTCACCGGCGACGGTGACAATCAATGTAGGAGCGCAACCCAACCGCGCTCCTGTGGCAGTCATGGGCTCATGCAGGCGATTGCCCGCGTCAACAGGGTGTTCAAGAACAAGCCGGGCGGATTGATCGTCGACTATATCGGTATCGCTACAAACCTGAAAAAGGCCGTTGCGGACTTCAGCGATTCCGACCGCAGGCAACGCGCCTTTGCGGTTCAGCAATTGATAGATCGCGCGATAGCCTCCTCCGAAATTGTCGACATATTGCAGGCCGCCGGAATTCAATCGACCGATATTTCCGTTCTGTCAGATGAATTCCTGGCTGAAATTGAAACGATGGAAAGGAAGAATCTGGCAGTGGAAGCGCTGCGCAAACTTTTGAATGGCGAAATCCAGAGCCGCCTGAAGAGCAACGTTGTGGAGAGCAAGAAATTTTCGCAAAGGCTCGAAGATGCCGTCGCGCGCTACCATAACAATGCAATTTCGACGATTGAAATGCTCAATGAATTGATCGCCATGGCGAGAGATTTACAAGCCGCGCATCATCGCGGCGAAGACCAGGGACTTTCGCCCGAAGAGGTCGCCTTCTATGACGCCTTGGCTGAAAACAAATCAGCTGTTGAGGCGATGGGCGATGAAAAGTTGCGGCTAATCGCGCATGAATTGCTGGAAAATCTCCGCAAGAATGCATCGGTTGACTGGCAACGCCGGGAAAGCGCCAGAGCCCGCATGCGAATTCTGGTCAAACGCATATTGAAAAAATACGGCTATCCACCGGACTTGGCCGAAGACGCTGTTCAAACGGTTCTTGCGCAGGCTGAGGCCTTATTGCGGGACATAAGTTGAAAGCCGAAAGGTTAGGCCCTCAACTGCACGATCTCCGCCCCGCGCCGCATGGCGTCGATCCGGTCCGCCCAATAGGTCATCATCTCGACACGCTCTTCCCAATATTCTGCGCGGGCATAGGCGCGGCGGATAGAATTGTTGTTGACGTGGGCTAGCTGCGCCTCGATAGCGTCCGGGTTCCATTTGCCGGTTTCGTTAAGCATTGAAGAGGCGGCGGCGCGGAAGCCGTGGCCGGTCATTTCATTCTGGCCGTAGCCAAGCCGCCTGAGAGCCGCGTTGATCGTGTTCTCGGACATGCAGCGGTCAGGGGAGCGGGCGGACGGGAATAGTAGCTTGCCGTGCCCTGTGAAGGCTTGCAGGCGCTTCAGGGTGGCGAGGGCTTGGGGAGCCAGCGGCACGCGGTGCGACCTGCGCATTTTCATACGACCGGGGGGAATCAGCCAGTAGGCGGCCTCAAGGTCGAATTCGGCCCAAGCGGCGTTGCGCAATTCGCCGGGGCGAACAAAGGTCAATGCCAGCAGGTTGAGGGCAGCGGCCACTTCCGCCGTTCCTTCATAGGTTTCAATGGCGCGCAGCAATGCGCCAAAGGGCAGGGGCTCGACGATCGCCGCCCGGTGCTTGGTGACCGGCGAAGTCAGGGCCCCGCGCAGGGCGAAGGTAGGGTCATTCTCCGCCCGGCCTGTGGCGATTGCATAGCGGAAAATTTCGCCAGTGACTGCCCGGAGCCGGGCCGCAGTAACCAGCTTACCGCGCTCCTCGATCTTTCGCAGCACGGCCAAAACTTCCGGCGCTGTGATCGAACTTATGGGGCGGGTTCCCAAGTCCTTGCCGGCAAATTCAATGAACCTGTTCAGCCGTTTGAGGGTGGCCGGGGCTTTATGTTCGCGCTCCTTCTTAGCCAGAAACTCCGCCGCGACAGCCGCGAACGTGCTTGACGCGGCCACTTCGACCGCTCGCATTTCGGCTTTCTTGGTTTGATTTGGATCTTTGCCAGCGTCGAGGAGGCTTCTGGCATTTTGGCTAGCGGCCCGCGCGGCCTTCAGCGAGACATTGGGGTATTTGCCAATTGAAAACACACGCTGTTTGCCGCCGAAACGGTAAGCCAGCCGCCAATACTTGCTGCCTTCAGGCGAAATCCAAAGCTGAAGGCCGCTGCTATCAGACAATTTGAACAGCTTGTCTGCCGGTTTTGCGGCTCTAATTGCTGAGTCCGTGAGCATTGTTGGAACTTTCGTTGCAGGTGAAAGCTTATACCAACAAACCTTCCAACAAAAAAGTTGGATGCAGGCGCACCGCGCCGGACGCGGGTGGACTATATGTTCTATTAAGTCGCTGATTTAATATCGCTATTTGACGATATCGGACCGTTCTGGACGGAAGGTTGGCTCCTCGAGCTGGACTCGAACCAGCGACCATTCGATTAACAGTCGAATGCTCTACCAACTGAGCTATCGAGGAACAGGGCAGGGCTGCAAGGCCGTGCGGTGGGTCTCATAGCCTCATTCTCTCGATTTGCAAAGGGAGATTTTTAAAAATTGTGCGCCAGGCTAATTGGCCTTCATCTGTCGCCAGCTGATGCGCGTTATCAACCGTTTTTGCATGGAATTTGAGCTGTCTGCCGCCAAGCCCTTGCCAAATCAATGTTCAAGCCTTGCGCTGCGAGCTGCCGGTTGCTATGTGCGGCGCATCAGATGCCGCGCGGGTTGAATCGCAGGCGTCTGCGGAAGGCCTCGTGGCGGAATGGCTACGCAGAGGACTGCAAATCCTTGTATGGGGGTTCGATTCCCTCCGAGGCCTCCAGGATACCCTTACATAGCGACGCATTTCATCTCTTAAATCATTGTTTTAATTACATTTAATAGCTCGCGAAGTTTACATACCGAAACATAGCAGATCATTGCCATGCCCCATTTTTGGGGGCATAGTCGGGGGCACGGTACATTTTTACTCAGGAAATGCCCCCATGCCCTTATCAGACACCTCTGTAAGGATGGCTAAGCCCCGGCCAAAAGCATACCGACTCAGCGATTCAAATGGGCTTTACCTCGAAGTTGCCTCGAACGGTTCGAAGTACTGGCGGCTGAAGTATCGTTTTGCAGGTAAAGAAAAGCGACTGGCCCTCGGCGTCTATCCAGTGATCTCACTTGCCAGGGCTCGCAGTGACGCCAGAAGCGCTCGGGAACTTCTCCACGACGGAATTGATCCCTCGATGCGCAAGCGTGAGCGCGTCAGGGAGGCGAAGCTCGCCGCCGCCAATTCATTTGAAGCCGTGGCGCGAGAATGGCACGAATTCATGCGGCCAAAATGGACGCCGGTACATGCCGAAACAGTCATCGTGAGCCTAGAAAAAGATATTTTCCCGGCCTTTGGAGGGCGGCCTATTGCAGAGCTGAAGGCTCCAGAAATACTGGATGCCTTTCGGAATGTCGAAAAACGCGGCGCAATCGATATCGCGCAACGCGTTCGCCAACGAACCGCTGCTGTTTTCGCTTTTGCTATCGGCAGCGGCTACGCCGATGCAAACCCAGTCACAGCGATGAAAGGAATTTTTCTTACGCGGCGGGAAGAACCTCGAAAGATGCTGCCCCTCAGCGAGCTCCCGGAATTTCTGCAAAAGCTCCGACTTCACAAAGGTGACCCGATGATCCGGATCGCACTGCGGGTCATCATATTGACCATGGTGCGCACGAATGAGCTGCGCGGGGCACGCTGGCAGGAATTTGATCTTCAGAAAGGGATCTGGTCGATCCCGGCCGAGCGGATGAAAATGCGCGCGGCGCACCTCGTTCCCCTTTCACGTCAAACTCTGGAATTGCTCGATGAGCTAAAGCCAATAACAGGACATTACGATCTACTGTTCCCAGGCCGTACTGATCGCCGCAAAACCATGAGCGAAAATACTTTGCTCTATGCCATTTATCGCATGGGTTACCACCAGCGCGCCACCACGCATGGTTTTCGCGCCCTGGCGTCTACAGTACTGAACGAGTCGGGCTTATGGCGGTGGGACGCCATTGAGCGTCAACTCGCCCATAAGGAACCAAACGAAGTCCGCGCTGCGTATCATCGAGCTGAATACATGGATGAGCGCGCTCGGATGCTGCAATGGTGGGCCGACTACCTGGACACAGAGGAGGCGGAAGGCCGAGGGCAGGGCGATCCGCTTGGGGGCAAGGACGCGGCAAAGTACAGTGCCGAGGTCTGAACTCGCGATCCTTGCCAACTCAAACCACCGCGTCCTATCCTTTTAGCGCTCTGGGCAAAACCGGGCGTTGCAACGTCCCTTACAAGAGGGATTTGTAATGCAACGGAAGCTTGTATCGAAGAAGGAACTAAAAACGATCTATGGCGTCCCCTACTGTCCTGCGCACATTGCGCGCCTCGAATCCGCCGGCCAATTCCCCAAGCGGGTACCGCTTGGCGCTTGTCGAGTTGCGTGGGTCGCAGACGAAGTGGAAGCCTGGATTGAGGTCAAGATTGAACCGCCCCGGGATTGCCGGAGGCTTTTTGGTTTAAATTATGCGGCTATGGATAGATTGTCCATGGCAGCAGTCGCTGCGTAGTAATTTGCTTCGGCTTCTGCAGGCGGGATGTTGCCGATAGGCTCGAGCAGTCGCCTGCGGTTGA
>CANJJI010000048.1 GCA_947474545.1 Beijerinckiaceae bacterium
ATAGGCAATTCTCAAGTTCAAAAGCCAGTAAATTCGCAGTGATAATGCACAGATGTCCTTTTCAAATATCTGTTAGCGGCCGGCCCGCAGGGAATCCAGCACCTTCCCGCCGGGACGCCCGTCGGGGCTGAGCCCCGTCTTTCGCTGATAATCTGAAATGGCCTGGCGCGTCAGCTGGCCGATGGCGCCATCGGGTTCGCCGATCTGATAGCCGCGCCGCACGAGATGCACCTGGATTTCCTTGCGCTCTGCCCTGGAAATTCCCCTGTCGTCCGTTGGCCAGGAGCCTTGGACGCCGCCGCGGCCACGCAGGCGGTCAGACAGCAGGGAAATCGCCAGTGCGTAGGAATCCGCACCATTGTAGGAATAAGCCGCATCGTAATTTTTGAACACGAGGAAGGCCGGTCCATTGCGTCCCGCCGGCATAAGGAGCCCGGCATTACCGCCACCAGAGAGGCCCGAGCCATCAATGCGTGTAATTCCTTTCGCCGCCCAGGATGCGACCGGCTGTTTGGGGCTGCGGCCCGCGGGGCCGGAATAGCCAGCGGGGACGCGCACTTCGTACCCCCACCCCGCGCCAGTTTGCCAGCCTGCTCTAGCCAGGAAATTTGCTGTCGAGTGCAGGGCGTCAGCAGCCGAATCCACCAGATCGCGGCGGCCGTCGCCATCCCCGTCAACCGCCAGACGCAGATAGGTGGAGGGCATGAATTGGGTCTGGCCAAATGCTCCCGCCCATGAGCCCGTGAGCTTTTGCGGCGCGATATCGCCACGCTCAACAATTTTCAACGTCGCCATCAGCTCGCCCCGGAAATAGGCCTGACGCCGGTTGGCTGTGCAGGAGAGCGTGCCGAGCGATTGGGGCAACGCCCACTTGCCGCGCAGATTGCCGTAGTCGCTTTCAACGCCCCAGACGGCAGCAATCGCGTAACGGTCAACGCCAAATCGCGATTCCGCGCTGGCAAGAGCCTGACCATGGCGTGACATCGCCGCCCTCCCGTCGGCGACCTTCTGTTCATCGACGAGAAAAGCCAGGTAATCCCAGATCGGTGTCTTGAATTCCGGCTGCGAATTCAACGCCTCTATCACTTTAGGATCGGGCGTGACGCCAGCCATCACACGGTCGAATGTTGCGCCGGAAATCCCCTGGCTGGCGGCAGAAGACTTGAGTCCGGCCACGCAACCGGAAAAATCCGCTCGCGCCGCCAACGGTGCGAAAAGCAAAGCTACAAGACTTGCTGACGTGACCAGGGCTCTATGAAACATGCTTTCGCTCCGAATTGTCTCCAGTCTCTACACCGCAATAATATGGTTAATCCCGGGTGAAGGCCAGCGGCCTATCTGATCTCCATTTTCATCGCCAGCCGCCCCTCCGGGCGCAATGTGATGCGATGTACGGGCCGTGGCTCGCCGTCTAGATGGGTCAGACGTACCCGGCGCAAAACGCTGGTCAGCACAATCATCGCTTCCATCTGCGCGAAAACAGCGCCGATGCAAACGCGGGGCCCTGCACCGAAGGGCAGATAGGCGAAGCGGTCAATTTTTTCCCGCGCGCCTGGCAGGAAGCGCTCGGGCAGGAAAGCGCCAGGGCTATCCCACAAAAGGGTGTGCCGGTGAATCAGCCAAGGTGCAATAATTGCAATTGTGCCTTTGGCAACCGGGATATTGCCGAGCATATCGTCTGCCCCGGCGATCCGGCTCATCATCGGCACCGGCGGGAACAGGCGCATGGATTCCTCGAAGGCTGCGCGCATCGCTGGCATCGCCTCGAGCCAATGTGCGGGATCGCCGGGCGCATTGCAGGCTTCCTCCGCACACCTTTCCCACCAGTCAGGCGTTCTGGCGAGAAGATAGAGCGTCCAGCCTAGGGCTCGCGCAGTGGTTTCATGCCCAGCGGCGATGAAGGTGAACAGATTGGCTGAAACTTCTGCCTGCGTGAGGCCGGTTCCAGTCTCCGGGTCGCTGGCTTTCATAAGGGCGGTCAGGAGATCGTCAGGAACCGCGTCCGGATGTTCGCTCATCAGTGTCAAACGATATTCGATCAGCCGGGAAATGGCGCCTTCGAACCAGAGGCGGGACTGACGCGCCTTCCGCCGGCCAAATCGCGGCAGCCATTTGGGTGCATTCAGAATATCAAATGGATGAACACGCCCTATCGAGTCCAGTAATGCGGCCAGTTCGCGCTCGAAGCCGGGCGCATCTTCGGCCAGAGCGTCGGAAAACAGATTTGCCGAGAGAATGTCGTAGGTGACGCCAGTCATCTCCCGGTCGATTTCGAGAATGGCGCCTGAACGGCGTTTCAGCCAGCGATCAACCCGTGCCTCGGCGCGTTCGCGCATAACAGGCGCAAAGCCAGCAACACGGCGCGGCGTGAAAGAGGGCGCGAGCGTCCGGCGGGTGCGCTTCCACAGATCCCCTTCTGCCGACAACAGGCCGAGGCCTGATCCCTCAGACGATCCGGCTGCCAAAACACGTCGTTGCAACGGGTCCTTTTGGTAGTTGGCGGCATTGTCAACCAGCACATGCCGGATGGCTTCGGGCTGGTTGACGACAATCACTTCACCAACAAGCGACGGCCCTGAAATCAACGGCAGATCGAAATGGGCCTGTGTCCAGGTTTCGATGGGATTGGGCGCCAGAACGAACATTTGTCCGATATTGCCAAGCGGCTTCAGGCGCGGTGCGGGCGCGAAGGGAACGAAAGGCTTGCGTGTGAAGTCGTTCTTCAGGTCGCCCATGAGGTTGCCGGCCCGCAATTTCCTGTAGTCGACGAGCATACAGCATAATCGCAAATTCGAAATTCGTCAGCTTGCTGCAGTGCTAAGCCGCGCGGTCACCTCGATTTCCACGCGCATTTCGGGTTTCAACAGCCCGGCGACCACCAGGATCGTCGCGGCGGGGCGAATGTCGCGCAAGACCTCGCCGCAGACGGCGAGTACATCTGCCAGATCCCTCTTGTCACAGACGTAATAAGTCGCGCGCACGATGCCGGACAAATCGCTGCCGGCCTCCTGCAGAGTGTTCTTCAATGTCTGCCAGATATTGCGCGTCTGCGTGGTTACATCGCCAGGCATTTGCATGGTTGTGTAATCGTAGCCCGTCGTCCCGGCCACGAAGACATAGCCGCCATCGACGACGGCACGGGAATAACCGTAGGCGGTCTCGAACGGCGAACCGGACGAGATAAGCCGCCGCATGGCTTACATCCAGGGCCGTTCGCCGCCGGTCTTCTTCTCGTAGGAACCGATGCTGCTGTCTTTCTTCAGGGTCAGGCCGATATCATCGAGGCCGTTGAGCAGGCAATCCTTGCGGAAAGCCTCGATCTTGAACTTCACCACGCCGCCGTCAGGCCCGTAGATTTCCTGCTTTTCCAGATCGACCGTCAACGTCGCATTGGCGCCGCGCTGCGCATCGTCCATCAGCTTTTCCAGATCTTCGGGGGAGACGATGGCCGGCAGCACACCGTTCTGGAAGCAATTGTTATAGAAAATGTCAGCAAAGCTGGTGGAAATCACGCAGGTGACGCCAAAATCCTGCAACGCCCATGGGGCGTGTTCGCGCGAGGAGCCGCAGCCGAAATTGTCGCCCGCAACGATGATCTTCGCGTTGCGATAGGCAGGCTTGTTCAAAACGAAATCGGGATTTTCCGAACCGTCATCCTTGTAGCGCATCTCAGAAAAAAGACCCTTGCCCAGGCCGGTACGGGTTATCGTCTTCAGATATTGCTTGGGGATGATCATATCCGTGTCGATATTGACGATATCGAGCGGGGCGGCGACGCCGGTGAGTGTCGTGAATTTGTCCATGGTTGTTCATCCTGTCTGAAGCTGACGGGGTTCTACACGATGACGTCAGGGTTTGTCAGCCTCTCCGGGCCGGAAATCCGCAGCGCTCAATAATGGTAGCGCAGCGCCGTTCCCACATGGATCTGGTTGCCAACCGGCCCCCCGATGATGGCGCCGTTGGCGAACACGTCAAGCACCAGTTTGGGCGTGATCCGGTAGCCGATGCGCGCGCCGTATTCAAAATAGGTGCGCTCCTTGAGACCCGTCAGTGTCAATGCGCCAACGCCGTTCAAGGTCGCATGGAGCGCCGAACTCGTGCCAAATGTGCGGGCCACGCCGCCATTCAGATGGGTCTCGATAGAAGAGCCCCAAAGATGCGTCCACTGCGCGCCGATCTTGCCGATGGTCATCACGTCTGTTGCGGCAGGGAAAATTGCGGGCATTGGCGGCACAGGCGTTTCCACATAAGAGCCCATGCGCTGCCAGGAACGCCAGACTTCCCCGAAAACGGCAACTTCGTCCCGGCCCGTCACACGGAATACCCAGCCTGCTTTCGCAAAAGCTGCCAGACTGTTGCCGTCAGGCTTGCCGACGCCTGCCGCTGGAATACCACCGTTGAAATAATTACGCGTGATGCGGAAAGACTGGCCCGGCGACGCAACGAGACCGACATCGATATAGGGACGCGCCCAGCCGGAATTCGCAAAATCATAACGAAACGCACCCGCCAGGATCGGCACGCTCGTCGCTTCGTAGCCCTTGCCATGATATTGGCTGATGGCGACGCCGCCCAGAAAAGACAACTGTCCGTTGATGTTATAGCGCCCATGCGCGCCTGCACTGAACGAGCCGACGGAGCCGAACGCGCTAACACAATTGGAACAATTGATCTGTTCATTGCCGCCCAGCAGCACATTGGCCAGAATACGGTTTGTAATGATCTGGGACTGGGTGATCGCGCCCACATTGGTGACTGTGTCATAGGAATAATAAGATGGCGGCAACAAAGACTGCGCGCTCGCCGCTCCAGATACGGCACACAGCGCGACGGCGAGAGATAATATGCGGACGGCACTATTGTTCGAAGCCTTGCACCATGCGCTTACGGCAGCAACCTGAAGGCTTGTGTCGTTCTGGAATTTCATCTTTTCGCTGCGTTCATGGGAATAGGAGCGGAAACTCTGCAGAATCATACTAGCACAATCAAACCAACTTGATGCCAGGGCTGAAATTTTTTACCCAACGTGTGGCAGGAATGCCGCGGTCCCCGGATTGCTTCAAAGCACAACCGATTTTTCAATGCGTTCCATATCTTCATCGCTGAAGCCGAAGTGATGGCCGATTTCATGAACCAGCACATGGGTAATCACCGCCCCCAGAGTTTCCTCATGTTCGGCCCAGTAATCGAGAATCGGGCGGCGGTAGAGGAACACCATGTTCGGCATTTCGCCCGTATAGGCTTGGGTCTTGCCCTGGGCGAGACCTCGCCCTTGAAACAAACCCAGCAGGTCGTATTCGGTTTCAGCATTCATGGCTTCGAGAACGTCATCATCAGGAAAGTCCTCGACCCTCAAGATCACACCTTCGCACAACTTTCGGAAATGTTCAGGCAGAACGGCGAAAGCCGCATCTGCCATCGCCTCGAAATCGGCGAGGGATGGCGCATGTCGATCGGTCCAGGGGTGATCATTCATTTGCCTGTATCCACGATCAGAAGAACCAGTGTGTGAAGAGATTGATGACAAGAAGCACGCAGGCAATCCATCCCAGCGTCCGGCCAATACGTGTCGCCCATTTCACGACGGGATCAGCCGCTCCCTTATCCTCAGGGAATGTTCTATTATGCCCGGTGTTTGCGGAACCCGTGATGAAACTTGTCGAATCTGACTCCACACGCTGCAGCGCTTCGTGTGCCTCACTGTTTCGTTTGTTTTCAGACGCGTTCATTCCTTCACGATAATGGGCATGAAAAAATATTGCCATCGCAAAAGCTGACAATGCTTCGTGCGCATCGGCACATCTTCCAGTTCACCCATACTGCATATTCACCTCATAGCAACGGGATGAGCCCGCTGCGCGAGACCTGAACAGGCAGCTCGCAAACAACTCGAAGGTAGTATGATCATGAACAAGCTTCTTATCGCAGTCGCAGCCGCCGGCACTATCGGCATCGCAGCTCTCGCTACAACGTCAGCCGAAGCCAAGGGCTTTGGTGGTCATGGTGGTGGTCACGGCTTCCATGGTGGCGGGCATCACGGTGGTGGGTTCGGCCATCACGGCGGGGGTTTCCGGCATTTCGGTGGCGGATATCGCCACTATGGTCATCGCTGGGGCGGCGTACGCGTCGTCAGCTACGGCGGTGGATACGGCGGCAGCTGCTGGCGCACCCGCTGGACTCCCTATGGCTACAAATATGTGAACGTTTGCGTGCGCCCGCTTTACTACTAAGCAACACGCAAGCAAAAGCCGGATGCGGGAAACCGTATCCGGCTTTTTGCGCGTCTAGGGCAAGGATTTGGTGCAGATGAACCGCCGGGACCGCTTGAAATTATATTGCAGACACCACGTGTGAATATACACATTAAATATCTGAATATAATTATATATTTTGAATGTCCAACGGGATCTTCCTATTGGCCCCGGCACTGTCCAAACCAGCGGTGCCTTCAACAGAAAGCTGACATTATGAACAAGCTCCTGATTGCAATCGCTGCCGCCGGCACGATTGGCATTGCGGCCATAGCCGCCACGACGAGTGCCGAAGCAAGTGGCTTCGGTAGACGTGGTAGCGGCGGTAGCCACCATATGGGCGGTGGTTTCCATGGAGGCGGCATGCGCTTCGGTGGAGGGCATTTCAACAACTCCTATCGCTTCTCCGGCCACCATGGTTACAGGCATTATGGATCCTACAATTGGGGCCATAACAACTGGAACCATCACAATTACAGCTGGCGCTATCCGTCCTATCGTTATGGCTCTGGATACGGATATGGGCGCTCCTTCGCTTCCACTCCGGTCAGCTATAACAATGGTGGTTCGGGCGGGAACTGCTGGCATTACGAGCCGGCACAAGGTGGCCAGCGCTGGGTGAACAGCTGCCGTCCCAACAATATGTAAGGTTATGCTGTGAGAGGGCGAGCAAAAAAGCCCGGGTGCATCGCTGCACCCGGGCTTCCTTCTTGAGTAGATTCATTCTCCAAGCGATTACCAGGTCCTGATATCGACGAACTTGCCAGCAATTGCCGCCGCCGCCGCCATGGCTGGTGAAACCAGATGCGTACGGCCCTTAAAGCCCTGCCGGCCCTCGAAGTTGCGGTTTGATGTTGAGGCGCAACGCTCGCCTGGTGCGAGCTTGTCCGGGTTCATGGCGAGACACATGGAGCAACCCGGTTCCCGCCATTCAAAGCCTGCTTCGATAAAGATTTTGTCGAGGCCTTCGGCTTCCGCCTGCGCCTTCACAAGGCCAGAGCCGGGGACGACCATGGCATTCACGCGTGGCGAAACCTTTTGTCCGCGAGCGATGGCGATCTTGGCGATTTCGGCAGCCGAGCGCAGATCCTCGATACGTCCGTTGGTGCAAGAACCAATGAAGGCGCGGTCGATTTCCAGATCGGTAATCTTCTCGCCACCCTTCAGGCCCATATAGGCGAAAGCACGGGTGAGCTTGTTGCGCATAGCGTCTGTTGTCGCATCTTCCATGCGCGGCACTGTTCCGCCGATGGTGGCAACATCCTCAGGCGATGTGCCCCAGGTCACGATGGGGGGCAGTTTAGCCGCGTCCAGCCGCACTTCCTTGTCGAAATAGGCGCCAGGATCGGATCGCAGCGTATCCCAATATTTGACGGCCTGATCCCATTGCTCGCCCTTGGGCGCTTTCGGGCGGCCCTTCAGGTAAGCATAGGTTTTCTCGTCCGGCGCAACGAGGCCACCACGAGCGCCACCTTCGATCGACATGTTGCAGACAGTCATGCGACCTTCCATCGAAAGCGCGCGAATGGCTTCGCCGTCATATTCGATCACGCTGCCGGTGCCGCCTGCCGTGCCGATTTCGCCTATGATGGCCAGAATGATGTCCTTGGCGGTGACGCCATCGCCGAGCTTGCCGTCTACGGTGACGCGCATGTTTTTCGATTTGCGCTGGATCAGCGTTTGCGTTGCCAGCACATGCTCAACTTCAGACGTGCCGATGCCCTGCGCCAGTGCGCCGAATGCGCCATGGGTCGCCGTATGGCTGTCGCCACAGACGATGGTCGTGCCGGGCAGCGTAAAACCTTGCTCCGGGCCGATGATGTGGACGATGCCCTGGCGGATGTCGGTCCCATCATAATATTCAAGACCGAAATCCTTGGCATTTGTCGCCATCTGGGCGATCTGCGTGCGGCTTTCGTCGTCCTCGATCGGCTTGGAACGATCGGTGGTGGGAATATTATGATCGACGACGCAGAGGGTTTTTTCCGGCGCGCGCACCTTGCGCTTGGAAATGCGCAGGCCTTCGAACGCCTGCGGCGACGTCACTTCATGAACAAGATGGCGGTCAATATAGAGCAGCGTGGTGCCGTCGGGCTGGACGTCAACCACGTGATCGTCCCAGATTTTGTCATAGAGCGTGCGCGCCTTGGCCATGATACAATAAAACCTCTGTGATTCCGGCAGCTTGAGCGAGGCCCCCTATGGCCCCGGTCCGTCCTCCGGCAATGAGGCCTGCTTTCTAGCCGTTCGCGGCGCGGCGGGAAAGTGCTTTGCGCAAGTCTCGCGCGAACAAGGGAGAGGGCCAATGGCTGAAACGGGAAACAATGAGCGGCAGGGCCCCGCCCGGCCTCCGGTCGCGCCCTATCTCACTGTGTCTCCGGCCTCGGCCGCCATTGCATTTTATGCGGCTGCCTTTGGCGCAATCCAGAAAGCGTTGATGCCTTCGCTGGATGGCCGGGTCATGCATTGCGAGCTTTCGATCAACGGTGGAACCGTAATGCTGGCCGATATGTTTCCCGAATTCACGCAGACCCGCGCGCCGCTGCCCAAGGACTTTGCGACGGTGACCATCAGTCTGGAATTCGGTACAGCGAAAGAAGTGGACGAAACATTCGCGCGTGTGACGTCCATGGGAGCCAAGGAAGAGATCGCCCCGTCAAACACATTTTGGGGGACGCGCTTTGCCGTCCTGCGGGACCCCTTCGGCCACCGTTGGATGCTGAACGGGCAAGCCAGCAGCTAAGGCGAACTATCGAGGGCAAATTCACCGGCAGAACATTTCCAGCTGCCGGTTCAACCTGTTGGCAAGTTTCGTCTGTAGATCCAGCGCGCTAGCCACCACTTTGCCGAAGGCCCCGCGTGGGCTGACTGTCACGTTACGCAATTCGCAGCCTGCCAGATCGAACTTTCCCTGAAAATCCACGATTTCATTGATTTCACCTGGCAGAATTGCATCCGCCGGCGTGCCGCAGGTCACGTCAATGGTTCCGGAAATGACGATGGCTTCGCCTTCCGGACAAACCTTGATTGCCGCCACGCGCAAGGATCGCGTTTCCGTGTAACGCGGAACTTTCTGGCATACCTTGCCCTGACCTGCCTGAAGGGCGCTCTGGATCAAAGGTTTGGTGAGTTGATTGAGCAGGGGCAGGCATTGTTGTTGAGCAGTCGCAGGAAAAGCGTAAGCTACCAGCCAAAGCGGCACAAAGAGCAGAAGTTTTTTCATGACGCCTCCGGACGATGCTCTGATCTGATGGCCCTGCATCTAAAGCTACAGATTTGGCCCATTGTTTGTTTTTTTCACAAACTTGCACAAATGTGGCAGCAACCAAAAGAAAAGGCGCGGACAATGCCGCGCCTTGAAAAATCCAGATGCCGGATAATCTGCCTCAGGCCTTCTTGGAAGCAGCTCTTGCATCTGCTTTGCGGGCGGCAGCTTCTGCCTTCTCGGCAACCGCCTTCGGGCTGTGGTCGATACGCTCCGCGATACGGGCCGATTTGCCGCGGCGATCACGCAGGTAATAGAGCTTGGCGCGGCGCACCTTGCCCTTGCGGATAACCTTGATGGAATCAATGTTCGGCGAATAGATCGGGAAAACGCGCTCGACGCCTTCGCCATAGGAGATTTTGCGAACGGTGAAGCTTTCGTTGATGGTCGGGCCGGAACGGGCGATGCAAACGCCTTCGAAGGCCTGAACGCGGCTGCGCTCGCCTTCCTTGACCTTCACATTGACAACGATGGTGTCGCCGGGCCGGAATTCCGGGATCGCGCGGATGGCGGCCAATTTCTCGACCTGCTCGGCTTCGAGCTGTCTGATGATATCCATGACTAGTTCCTTGTTTTCGCTAGGGGATATCGTGAAATTCCCGTCGCGTGCGTTTGAGGACGCTTGTTTTCAGTTGGGTAGAGGCCGCGCGTATAGAGGAATTAGGGGTGAATGTCGAGTGGTAGCAGCGGCGCCCCATTTTGCCATTTCTATGAAGCCGATACGGATCACCTTGTTCAAAGTCTTGATCCGGACCATAATCTCGCGCCGGTATGAATGCGCGGGAAACGCGCAAATGGGAGGACAGCGATGAAGGCATTTTTAAAGATCACGGCCTTGGCCGGATTTGTTCTAGCCGCGACAGCAGCCTCGGCGCAGACCGTGAAGATCGGGCTCCTCTCGCCATTCTCCGGACCTTTCGCCGTCTGGGGCACCCAATTCAAGCAATCCGTGGAAGCTTTCCAGAAGGTCCATGGTGACAGCGTCAAGGGCTCGAAAGTAGAAGTCATCTACCGCGACAACCAGGGTGATCCCACGCGTACGCGTCAGCTCGCGGAAGAATTGATCCTGCGCGAAAAAGTCTCTTTTCTCACAGGGTTTTCGCTGACACCCGAAGCTCTCGCCGTTGCCGACCTGATTACAGAAGCCAAAATTCCGGCTGTTATCATGAACTCGGGCGCTGCAATCATCACGCGCAAATCGCCCTATTTCGTGCGTGTCAGCTTTTCCGTGAACATGTTCGCAATACCCATTCCCGCCTGGTTCGAGAAGGAAAAGATCAAGAGCGTCTATCTTCTCATCAGCGATTATGCACCGGGCCATGACGTCGAAGGCGCGCTGCTCGAGGGCATCAAGAAGATGGATGTGAAGGTGCTCGGGGTCGAGCGTATTCCGCTCTCGGCGACGGATTTTGCGCCCTATATGGAGCGCGCTGCCCGCGCCAATCCGGAAGTCGTTTATATGTTCATGCCCGCTGGCGCACCGTCTATCGCGATCGTGCGTGAATTTGCCAAACGCGGCCTGAAGGAAAAGGGTATCAAGCTGGCGGGCAGCGGCGAGGTGCAGGAAATGTTCCTGCCGGCCATCGGCGACGATGTTGTCGGCACTGTCTCCGGGTTCCACTATACCGAGACCAACACCAATCCGCAGAACCAGCTGCTGCGCAAGACATTGGTCGAGATGTTCGGGCCCAACACGATTCCCGATTCTGCTTCGGTTGCCGCATGGGATGGTATGCGTCTGATGTATGATGCGATCGCAGAACTTGGCCCGAAAATCACTGGCGATCAATTCATCAAATTCGCCAAGGGCCGCGCATGGGATTCACCGCGCGGACCCATTTCGATTGACCCGGAGGAACGGGAAATCATTCAGAACCTTTATCTGCGGCGGGTTGAAAAGCGCGACGGCAAACTCGTGAATATTGACATCATGACTGTGCCGAATGTGCGCGATCCCTGGAAGCTCGCCAATCCCAACGCGAAGTAAGGCTTCGCGCCAGGTAAAATGTTTTAAGCATCGCCCATCAGGTCAATTTGATCTGGTGGGCGATGTCTTTTTGTCTGTCGAATTCGGCGCGCCGCTGCGCAATTTCTTCGGGCGTCATTTGTTCGATATTGCTGTAATCGAGTTTCCAGCGGGAATCCGGGCTCCACTTCAAGGGCGATTGTACGGTGGTGCGCGCAGCAGGCGCCGATTCCAGCACACGCAACGCCAAATCCAGCATGAAATCCTGCGATGCGGGATCGCCGGGTTTCCCGGCTGCATTACCAAGCGGAAGGTCCGAGAACAACAGCCGCGGAACGCCTACATATTCGACGATGTCCTTCGCGCATCCCATGATGACACTGGCAATGCCGCTCTCTTCAAGCGCGCGGGCCGCAAGACTCACACTTTGATGACACACAGGGCAATTGGGTACGAGGATGGCCGCATCGGCTGCATCGGCCTTGCAGCGGGCGACAAGTTCGGGGATGTCCGCATTGAGCGTCGTGCGATGGCTGCGATTTGTTGGCAGTCCATGAAAGCGCGGCGCGAGAGATCCGACACGGCCCGAGGCGGCTGCCCGATGCAGCGCCGCCAGTGGAAAATAAGCGCCTTGATCATTGATCTTGTGTTGCCGGTCTATCGCCACATGAGCATTGCGCAGATCGTGTTCACCTGCGCTGTTGCCGGAATAGACGCTGAAAAATTTCGCAGCCGCGTTATAAGGCGCGCCCGCGCTCTGATCGCCCTTTCCGGGCTGATAAGGCGCCGCTGTCGTTACCAATACGACCCTGCTTTGCGAAAGTGGCTGGCGCAGAGGCTGAAACGGTACATCTATATAATGCGCCCATTCATAGGGCGCGCCATACCCCAGCCCCACATAATAAGAGCGTATGCGCTGGATATAAGGGATTGGCGAATCCACTGCAGAAGCAAAACCGAAATCGGGATCATTCATCGCCGCAGGCCCCCTTCATGTAAAGGCTCTACCCGGGTGTTCCCGAAGTTTGGGGTGGTGAAGGTGGAGCGGGTGAAGGGAATCGAACCCTCGTATGCAGCTTGGGAAGCTGCCGTTCTACCATTGAACTACACCCGCCTGACCGGGACCCTGACTAACCCGATCCATGTGCGAATGAAAGCAGATTTTGCGCGATGGTTCAAATCAGCAATGCTGCCGCCCCCTTCAGTGCAAGCCAGAGAGATAGAGTGCTGCCCCTGCAGCGCAGGATACGGCAAGGGTCAGCGGGGCGCTCCATTTGAGCCAGAACATGGCGATGACGGCGGCGATAGCCAGTAAAATAGCGGCAGGGTCGGCGCTGGATAGTACCGGCGCGTCAAACCCAATTGGCTCAGCATTGATCCGCGCCGTCTGCCTGAACATGGCGTGCAGGGCAAACCAGATGGCAAGGTTCAGGATCACCCCGACGATGGCCGCCGTGATGGCCGCCAGCGCGCCTGATAACGCCTTGTTGGCGCGCAATTGTTCGATCCACGGCGCGCCGAGGAATATCCAGAGAAAGCAGGGTGCGAATGTCACCCATGTCGCGAGCAGTCCGCCGAACACCCCAGCCCACAAAGGCGAGAGGACGCCGGGGTCGCGAAAGCCCGCGAGGAAACCGACAAATTGCAGCACCATGATCAGGGGGCCCGGCATCGTTTCGGCCATGCCGAGTCCATCGAGCATTTCTGTTGCACTCAACCAGCCATAGGTTTGCACCGCGGCCTGTGCGACCCAGGCCAGCACCGCATAAGCGCCGCCGAAAGTCAGCATGGCGAGTTTGCTGAAGAAAATGGCGATCGTTGAAAACACGTGACCCGGCCCGAGTATCACGACAAGCAGCGCAACCGGAATGAGCCAGATTGCCAGCCACACAATGGCAATTCGCAGCGCGCGGGCGCGGTCAGGCATGGCGTGTTCGGGAATGAAATCGCCCATGAGGCTATCGTCTGCGGCCTTCTGTTTCGCCGATCCGTGGCCGCCGCCTGAAAATTCTGTGCGGCCCGCCCTTGTGCCGAAATAACCTATCAGGCCCGCTGCCAGAACGATGGCGGGAAACGGAACGCTGAAAAAGAAAATTGCAACAAAGGCAATGGCGGCAAGCGCAATCATCACATTGTTTTTCAACGCCCGCTTGCCGACGCGCAGCACCGCTTCGATGACAATGGCGAGGACAGCTGCTTTCAGACCAAAGAAAAGCGCGCCGATGATGCCAACGTTCCCCCACCAGGCATAGATGATGCTGAGCGCCATGATGGCGATGACACCGGGCAGAATAAACAGCAGCCCCGCCATCAACCCGCCTTTGGTGCGATGCATCAGCCAACCGATATAGGTCGCCAATTGCTGCGCCTCGGGACCAGGCAGCAACATGCAATAATTCAACGCATGCAGAAAACGCGCGTCTGACAGCCATTTTTTCTCATCAACAATAATGCGGTGCATCACCGCAATCTGCCCGGCAGGCCCGCCGAAACTCAGCGCCGCCACACGTAACCAGACGCGGAAGGCTTCAGCGATGGAGACGTTGTGGCCTTCACTCATGCGCTGCGCCTCCGTTTATTGGCTCTCACCCTGCGCCAGCAGATCAGCCTGATGCTGGGTAATCAGCGGATCAATCACTTCATCCAGCGCTTCGCCAGTGATGATTTTATCCAGTTTATAAAGGGTCAGATTAATGCGGTGGTCAGTCAATCGACCTTGCGGAAAATTATAGGTGCGGATGCGCTCGGATCGGTCGCCGGAGCCGACTTGTGATTTGCGATCAGCTGAGCGTTCGGCATCCAGCTTCTGTCGTTGTTCGTCATATAATTTTGCTTTCAGCAATCCCATGGCGCGTGCGCGGTTCTTGTGCTGCGATCTTTCTTCCTGCACAAACACAATGATCCCCGAAGGAATATGGGTGATGCGGATAGCGGATTCCGTCTTGTTCACGTGCTGGCCGCCCGCGCCCTGGGCGCGCATCGTATCAACTTTCAGATCGGCCTCGTTAATGTCGATATCGACGTCCTGGGCTTCAGGCAGAACAGCGACAGTAGCTGCCGAAGTATGAATGCGGCCTTGTGTTTCGGTTGCCGGCACACGCTGGACGCGATGGACGCCGGATTCGAATTTCAGCTTGGCGAAGACCCCCCGCCCCTGCACTTCGGCGATGATTTCCTTGTAACCGCCCGCTGTGCCTTCACTCATCGAGAGCACTTCCATCTTCCAGCCGTGCAAATCCGCATAACGCGAATACATGCGAAAGAGATCTCCAGCAAAGAGTGAGGCTTCGTCGCCGCCCGTGCCGGCGCGGATTTCGAGGATCGCGCCACCTTCATCCGCGGCATCTTTGGGCAACAACACCAGCCGGATGGCGTGTTCGAGTTCGTCAATCCGCGAGAGGTTCTCCTTGCGCTCCAGTTCCGCCAGTTCACGCATCTCCTTGTCGAGTGCGGGATCGGCCAGCATGGCGTCGACATCGGCGAGATCAGCGACAGCCTTGCGCCATTGCCGGATCGCGGCTGCAGCGCCATCCAGTTCAGCCAGTTCACGCGACATCGCAACGAATTGCTCGCCACTCACGTTTTGCGAAAGCCGCTCGGACAATTCCGTATGGCGGCGCAAGATCAGATCGAGTTTATCGGCAGGAAGCATTGGGGGATCCGCATGGAGTAATGAGGGAGTGCAGCACAGCGCAGCCAGCCCGCTCGCTACAAGGGAATGCCCTTTGCCTCCGCATAACCCAGTAACTTATCGCGAAGAGAAGGCGCGCCGTCGTGCTGCGCCAGAATTTCGCAGAGATACTTGTTGAGATCGTCAGCCTCCAGCTTCAGCACCATCGCCTTGACCGGGCCTATGCTCGAAGGTGACATCGATAACGAACGATAACCGAGCGCCACAAGCGCCATCGCTTCAATGGGACGTCCGCCCATTTCCCCGCAAAGCGCCACCGGCTTGCCCGCGCTCACGCCTTTGTCGGTGATCGATTTGAGCGCCCGTAATATAGGCGCGCTGAGCACATCAAAGCGCTGGGCGACGCGGCGGTTGTCGCGATCAGCAGCGGTGAGATATTGGACGAGATCGTTGGAGCCGACAGACACAAAGTCCACCCTTTCAAGCAATTCATCGAGTTGCCAAAGGAGAGAAGGCACTTCCAGCATGACGCCAAGCTTGAGATCACGGGGAATTTCGTGACCATGGCGGAGGAGATGTGTGAC
Organism: Beijerinckiaceae bacterium; assembly: GCA_947474545.1. Classification (GTDB taxonomy): domain Bacteria; phylum Pseudomonadota; class Alphaproteobacteria; order Rhizobiales; family Beijerinckiaceae; genus Terripilifer. The sequence continues at coordinate 15,698 of CANJJI010000048.1, forward strand.
CTCCTTCTGGGCAAGTTCTCTTGCGTGCTCGAATTCCTGCACGCTGGCCACCATGGGGAACATGATACGCAATTCGCGTCCTGCTCCAGCGCGCAGCATAGCGCGGATCTGCAGGCGCAACAGTGCAGGACGATCAAGGCCGATGCGTATGGCGCGCCAGCCAAGCGCCGGGTTTTCCTCTTCATACGTCGTCATATACGGCAGGATTTTATCGCCACCGATATCAAGTGTGCGAAATGTGATGGGCTTTTCGGGCACCGCATCCATCACGGATTTGTAGAGCAGGTACTGCTTTTCGGTGCGAGGAAATTGTGGTGCGACCATGAATTGCAGTTCGGTGCGGAAGAGGCCGATAGATTCAGCGCCGGTCTCATCCAGATGAGGTAAATCCACCAGAAGCCCCGCATTCATGTGCAGGCCGATGTGTACGCCGTCTTTTGTGACCGCAGGCACGTCGCGTAGTGCGTGATATTGTTCCTGCCGGCGGGCGCGCAGGCGCGCCTTCTCGCTATAGGCGGCCTCTATATCGCTGGAGGGGCGAACCTGGACTTCGCCTGTCGTGCCGTCGACAATGATCGCGTCGCCCTGCTCGACAATGCCGGTGATGTTTTCAACTTCGCCGACCGTGGGAATGCCAAGTGCACGCGCGACGATGGCTATGTGGCTCGCAGGACCCGCTTCTTCCAGGATGAGGCCGCGCAGCTTGCGCCTGTCGTAATCCAGCAGCGCCGCCGGACCCATGGTGCGGGCGACGAGAATGGCGTTGTCCGGCAGGCTTTCGGGCGCGGCCACCATCGACTGCCCGGTGAGCTGATGCAACAGGCGGTTGGCGAGTTCGTCCAGATCGTGCAGGCGCTCGCGCATGTAAGGATCGGTCTGGCGCAACATACGTGCGCGCGAATCCTCCTGCACACGCTCCACCGCCGCTTCTGCCGTAATGCCCGTGTTCACTGCCTCACGAAGCCGCCGCAGCCAGCCGCGATCATTGGCGAACAGGCGGAAGGTCTCCAATACTTCGCGATATTCACCTGCGGTGCTTTCGTCGTCGATCAGGAGATCGATGTTGGCGCGCATGGATTCGATGGCCGAATCAAGCCGCGCCTGTTCGCCAGCCACATCTTCTGCGATGATTTTCGTGATGACGACGCGCGGCTGATGAAGCACGACATAACCAAGCCCCACGCCATCAGCCATCGGGCTGCCGTTCAGCGCTTGCGCCCGGCGGGCAGCGATGGCGGTGCCGGGCCGCGCGATCGATTGCAATTCGCCCGACGCGATCATCTCGGCCAGTAGCATGGCTATGGTTTCGAGAACCTCGACTTCTTCCTCGGTATAGGTCCGTTTGGTGCGGTTCTGGACGACAAGTACGCCCAGCGTGTTGCCGCCGCGCAAGACCGGCACGCCGACGAAGGAGTGGTAGATCTCTTCGCCCGTCTCAGGCTTGTAGGAGAAGGCCGGGTGGGTCTGCGCATCAGCCAGGGCCAGAGGTTCGGCGGATTTGGCGATCAGGCCGACGAGGCCCTCGCCCACTTTCAATGTCGTCTGGTGCACGGCTTCGCGGGCAAGACCCTCGGTAGCGAAGAGCTCCAGACGGCTGTCAGCGCGCATCACATAGACCGAACAGACTTCGGCGACCATATTGGAGGCCACCAGCACAACGATTTTGTCCAGACGTGCCTGTGCATTCACCGGTTCCGCCATAGCTTCGCGGAGCCGGCGCATCAACAGGCGGGGACCGCCCGGTGCTGCACGCGTCGTTGGCAAATGATCCATCCCAAGGAATTACGTGTTTCTCACCCCGTCCGGGGCGCTTCACGAAAAGAAACTGCTGCCTCACCCTTCCCTATGCCAAAGGCGGGGGGAGTCGGCAAGCCAAGGTCAAAACCAGCCACCCCGGATCAAACTTGACTGAAGCGTAGCGCTAAGGTTTAGCGAGGGGGTCCTAAACCCAGGAAAAGATTGGCAGGCCGCCCTCAAACTGAGGCTGGCCGCCGGACAACGGCATTTTGCCCGTCCCATATCGTTTTTGCTTATTTCAGAAGCGTCTTTTCCGGGTCTATTTTCGTTTGCAGCATGCTTTGTTTGCTCATGACGTCGAGCCACCAGCCGATCTGTCTAGCGTCGAGGCCCGGATCATAGCGGCCCGGCACAATGGTCGCTGCCACAGCAGGCGGCATTTTCAGGAAACGCCCAGCGGCAGCGCGCACTTTTTCCGGATCACTGTTGGCGATTTTGGCGCCCTCCGCGATGCTGGCGCGAAACGCGGCGACAATCTTGGGATTGGCTTCCGCCCAGCGCCGGTTGGCGGCATAGAGAATCAGGCTCGAACCATCGGGGATATCAGCAAGAAAATTCGCCATGATCACGCCGGTCTTGGCTTCGACTACACGGCCCATGAAAGGCTGGCCTGAAATGATGGCGTCCACCGTTCCGGCTTTCAGCAGGTCCCCCATCGCGGGGAATGAGCCTTCGATAAAATTGACAGACTTGGGGTCGACGCCGTTGAGCGCCAGCCAGTGGCGCAGATAGACATGAAGCAAGGCGTTGAAACCAGGCACAGCAACCCGTTTGCCAGCGAGATCCTTGGCCGTGCGCAGGTTCGAATCCGGTTTGACCATCAGCGCGAAACTGTCCGACGCCGCCTTTGTCATGACAGCGGCGCTGCCTACGCCAGCCAGATCAAGGCCGCCATCAATGGATTGCAGGAACACAGTGGGCGTTGGTCCGCCAAACTGAATGGAATCGGACAGCAGAGCCGCCGGTATGTTCGAATTGATGGCGACCACCACCATTTCGGCGTCAATGCCATTTTTCTTGAATATGCCTTCTTCAATGGCAATCATCGCGTTCACGCAGTCGGGCGTAGGTGAGCAGCCAATTTTTATAGAGGTTTGAGCGCTGGCCTCTGAAGCCACCAGCGCAAGTGCAAGAATGCCGGCAGTTATCGCCCTCATGACTTCCCTCCCCATTTCCCGCTGCGATTATCGTTGCAGGCTGAGGCGAGAGCCTAATAGATTGTCGCAAACAAGAACAGGGATGAAATCATGGCGCGTAAACTGATCGACATTTCCGTATCTCTGCAAAACGACATTGCCGCTGATCCGCCGGGCCTTGGCCCCACCATCGAATATATCGATCACCAGCAGAGTATTCCCGGCATACTGCCGTTCTTTCCGGGCCTGAAGGCTGAAGATTTACCGGATGGCCAGGGATGGGCCGTCGAGAATGTGCGGCTGACCACGCATAATGGCACCCACCTCGATGCGCCCTGGCATTATCACCCCACCATGAACAACGGGCAGCGTTCATGGACCATCGATGAAGTGCCGCTGGAATGGTGTTTTCAACGCGGCGTGAAACTCGACTTCCGGCATTTTGCCGATGGTTATGTCGCAACTGCAAAAGACGTGGAAATCGAGCTCAAGCGGATCAACCATACGCTTGAGCCGCTCGATATCGTTGTGGTCAACACGTCGGCAGGGGCCAAATATGGCCAGCCGGATTATGTCGCCTCAGGCTGCGGGATGGGCGATGAAGCGACCATGTATCTCCTTGAGCGGGGCGTGCGCCTGACAGGCATCGACGGATGGAGCTGGGACGCGCCCTTTATTTACACGGCCAAGAAATACGCGCAGACGAAAGACCCCAAAATCATCTGGGAAGGGCACAAGGCCGGACGGAAGATCGGCTATTGTCATATCGAGAAATTGCATAATCTCGAAAAGCTTCCCTCCACCGGCTTCATGGTTTCCTGCTTTCCGGTGAAAATCGCCGGGGCATCGGCAGGCTGGACGCGCGCCGTGGCCATTATTGAGGACTAGGTGGACGTAGCATTGCGCGTCAGACGGCGCCGGGTTACGGTCAAGTTCAATACCGTCACAATAAGGCGGACGGCACAGGGGGAGCGGCAAAATGAGCGCAACACAATCGGCTGCAAAGGACATCAGGGTCGTCGAACGGCTCGAACGTCTGCCCATCACCTCATGGCAGGTGAAGGCGCGGGTGATCGTCGGCATTGCCACCTTCTTCGATGCGTTTGACGCTTTGACCATCGCTTATGTGTTGCCGGCGCTGATCCCGCTCTTCAAAATGGGGCCGCAGGAGATCGGCTTCCTCATTTCGTCAAGCTATGTGGGACAAATCATCGGTGCGCTGGCTTTTGGCTGGGTGGCGGAACGGTATGGCCGCATGCCCGCGATGATCGGCTCGATCGCGCTATTTGCCGTGATGAGCATCGCCTGCGCCTTCGCGTGGGATTATCAATCCTTCTTCATCTTCCGTTTCATTCAGGGGATCGGCCTGGGCGGCGAAGTCCCTGTTGCGGCGACTTTCATCATCGAGATGACGGGCGCAAAGGGCCGCGGACGCTTCCTGTTGCTTTACGAACTCATCTTCCCGGTCGGCCTTGTTGCCGCAGCCTTTGCGGGCCGCGCCATGGTGCCTACATGGGGATGGCAGTCCATGTTCTATCTCGGCGCGTTGCCCGCGATCATCGCGCTCGTGCTGCGCTTCGTGTTGCCGGAATCACCACGCTGGCTCGCCTCACGCGGGCGTATGGATGAAGCCGAAGTTGCATTAAAGAGAATAGAGGATGGCGTAGAAAAAGCTTACGGCCAGCCGCTTCCGCCGCCATCAAGCGCGCCATCACCTCTCGTCCAGCCTGCATCCTGGCGTGACCTGTTTGCGGGCATCTATCTCGGCCGCACCATGATGATCTGGGCCCTCTGGTTCTGCGCCTATTTTATTGGTTATGGACTCTCCACGTGGCTGCCGACCATGTACATGTCGATCATGAAAACGCCGCTGACGACAGCGCTCAACTATGCGCTGATCGCGCAATGCGTCAGCTTTTTCGGATCACTGACGTGCGCGCTCGTGATCGACAAGATCGGCCGCAAGAACTGGGTGATGCTGGCCTTCGGCGGTGGCGTCGTCGGCTTTTCAATCATGTGGCTCACCGGCACGCCGACGGCGGAACATGTGCTGATCATGGGTGCGCTGACCGCGCTGTTTGTGTCAACGAATTCTCTGGCGCTCTATGTTTACACGCCCGAACTCTATCCCACACGCGTGCGGGCCGTCGGCGTCTCAACAGCGACGGCGTGGTTGCGCCTGGCGTCAGCTATCGCCCCTGCAATTGTCGGCTGGCTTATTGCGGGGGGATATGGCTTGCCTTCCGTCTGGCTTATGTTCGCCATCGTGGCCGCCATAGGCATCGCCATCACAGCGCTCTTTGCGATCGAAACCAAAGAGCGGGTGCTGGAAGATATATCGCCGTGATCCGGATTATCGCGAACCGGTGTCTTTGCACCGGTTCGCTCATTTCTTCTCTGGCACAATTTCCTGCAGATCGCCGCTCTTCGGTTCCAACACGATTTTCATTTTGTCCTTCACGGACTGTGGCGATCCGATGAGCCGGGAAATCTGATTGCCAAGTTCTTCGCCTGAGACAGGACGAATTTCGGAATTGGTCTTGGCCGCTTCGGCAACAAATTCAGGATCAGTCAACGTGTCCTGAAATGCCTTGCGCAAGGCCGCCACACGTTCCGGCGGGACGCCAGGGCTCGTTGCAAGCGGGCGGCCTACCGCCACGGCCAATGACATGAATTCCAGCAGCGGCTTGTCCTCTGCAGAGACAGACTGTTCAAGAAGCAAAGGCACATCGGGCAATTCCGGTTCTTTCTTTAGTCCAACCTGTATGAGTGGGATGATCAGTTTATCCCTGAGGTAATGAGGCTTTGATGTCTTGTATCCAGACAGCGGATTGGTGCCGCGTCCTTCGACCTCGCCTGTTTCCATCGCCAGATCGACTGCCTGTCCGCCAGCATATCCGAGAATAATGCGAAATTTCGTGCCCAGAACGTTGTTATAAAACGCCGGCAATTGCACGGAAATCGAGCCAGCACCGGTGGAGCCGATGGGTGTCACGCGGGACTTGGCCTGCTCCAACGTCTTGGTCGGCGACGTATGCCATGTCACCAGCAATTGGTTGGCATCGACGATATTGCCAATCCAGTTGAACTGGCGCAGATCGACTTTCAGACTGGGGTTGAGCCCCAGGGCCTGATCGACCGGTAGGCCCTGCGAGATGATGGAAATAATCGTGCCGTCTTTCGGGCCGACATTGCCCATGAAATTAGCCGCAACAATGCCGCCGCCGCCAATCATGTTCTGCGGCGTCATCTGCGGCTGTCCCGGCACATGCCGCCCCATATGCCGCGCGAACAGGCGCGAATAGGAATCATAGTCCCCGCCCGGCGGTGTGCGGATGATGAAGCGTATCGTCTTGCCCTTGTAAAAATCGGCAATCGCATCTGCGTGCGCGGGATGGGCGCTTACGATCACGGCGGTCAGAATGGCGTATCGCAATTTTGCTGTCATGTTTTTGTCCTGTCGCCAGACGCGCGTTGTGCAGGCTTCATTCGCCGTCCTTGCCGCCTTTGCCTTCGATGCTGGTCTTTTTGGTATCTTCTTTCTTCGGCTCCAACGCAATTTTCACGCGCGCCAGAACATCCGGCGGCGTGGCAATGAGTTCGTTGATGATTTTCGTCAGTTCTTCGCCAGACATGGGTTCGATTTCGGCGCGTTGCTTTTCAGCCTCCGCGATAAAGGCTGCATCTTTCAATGTAGCATCGAAAGCGCGGCGCAAGGCATTGACCCGGTCCGGCGACGTATCGGCCGTAGTCGCCACGGGCCTGCCGACCGAGACGGCTTTCGACATGAACTCCACGACCGCGAGATCTTCTTCGCTCATGGGCTGATCGCGCAGAAGAGGGACATCAGGTAATTCGGGCTCTTTGCGCAGGCCGATCTGAACAATCGGAAAAATCCATTTATTGGAGATGTAATGTGGCGTGACTGACTTATAACTTGCCCATGTATTGGTGCTGCGCCCTTCAAGTTCGCCGCGCTCCATGGCGATATTCACGTCGCCGCCGTCAGGATAGCCATAGACAATCTTGAACCGCGTTTTCAGCACGTGGTTGTAAAGCGCAGGCAATTGCGTGGAGATCGAGCCTGCACCCGTTGCACCGATGGTCAGCTCCTGCTGTTTGGCCTCCTCCAGCGTTTTGGTTTTAGCCGTGTGCCATGCCACCAGCAATTGATTGGAATAGGATATATTGCCGATCCAGTTGAAAGTGCGAACGTCCACTTTGAGCGTCTTGTTCAAACCGAGCGCCTGATCGACTGGCAGGCCCTGACTGACCATCGTCAGAATTGTGCCATCCCTGGGCGCGACATGGGCAACATAATTCGCCGAGACGATGCCGCCGCCGCCGGGCATGTTCACGGGGACAATCGATGGCTTGCCCGGAATGTTCCGCCCCATGTGGCGAGCAAGAAGGCGCGCATATTGATCATAGCCGCCGCCGGGCTGCGAGCGAATGATGAACTTGATCTGTTTGCCCGCATAGAATTGCTCAGGGCTTTGCGCCTGCGCTGACAACGTGCATGCGGTAAAGGCGCCTGCTATCAAAAGCAGACGCCTCAACTTAGTCCCTTCGCTTGTCCACCATTTCACGCTTGCAGAACCTTGCGCCCGGCCTCAGCAATTTCGCCGCCGGTCGCAAGCCAGACGCCCTCGTGTCCGCAGATGTAGTTGAGGGCAGAATCCAGCGCGCCGATGCGATGAGGAAAGCCGGTGATATAGGGATGCAACGCAATCGCCATCACGCGCGCCTGCGTTTCTCCCTCGCGCCAGAGAACGTCGAATTGACGGCGGATCATATTGTCGAATTGCTCAGCCGAAAAACCACGGTTTTCGAAAGCCGGTTTGTCATTCAATTCGAATGTATAGGGCACAGACATCAGCGTGCGGCCGTCGTCGAGCGTCATCACATAGGGCTGATCGTCATTGGCCCAGTCGGCAACATAATCGAGGCCATTGTCGGCGAAGTGATCGAGTGAATTCCAGGTCTCGTTCAGTCCCGACGAGAGCCAGCCCTTCACCTTGCGGCCCGAAGCCTTTGAAATTGTCTCGATTGTACGGCGGATGACGTTGCCTTCTTCCTCAGGTGGCACCGCGTTCAGGCGGCGGGTATTGCTTTCGTTGTGGCCCATCAGCTCCCAGTCGCGCTTCAGGCACTCTTCGATGATGACCGGATGTTCGGCGCAAAGTTCGCTGTTGAGTGCGACCGTACCGCGCGCCTTATAGCGGTCCATCACCTCCATCATGCGGAAGATGCCCACGCGATTGCCATAATCGCGCACGCTCCAGCCGGGAATATCGGGAACCTTGCCACCGCCGCCTGCTGCCGCCGGGATCTGTTCATCGAGCGCGAAGAACTCGATGTTGGGAATGATCCACACGGCGATGCGTGCGCCATTCGGCCACGAAAACTTCGGACGGCGGATGATCGGCGAATAAGGAAAGGGACCGTAACGGCGCGGTTTCATTGTGCGGCCTCCGCCAGTTTGCGGCTTGCGAGCTCTGCAATGATGTCAGCTGTTTTCATCACATCCGCATATTTGTGATGCAGGTCGAACAGGTTGACCTTGTGCGACAGCGGACTGCGATCAAAGCAGCATTCTTCCGCCATCACCATGTGAAAACCGTAGGAATAGCCATCCACAGTGCTGGCCCGAACACAGCCAGACGTGCTTTCGCCGCAGATGATGATGGTGTCGATATTCAATTGTGTCAGATGCGCAATCAGCGGTGTGCCGAAAAAGGCGCTGGCGCGTTGCTTGGTGATGACGACATCACCTTTTTGCGGCGCAAGTTCCGCCTTGATGTTGTAGACTTCCGCACCATTTCTTGGCATCTGCCTGTTGGTCGACTTGACGAACACAGGCTTACTCGCATCACGCGTTTCGCCCGTGGTGTAGAAAAAGGGCAAGCCAAGCGCGCGCGCTGCCGCAAACAATTTCTGCGTCGGCGGGATGGCCTCCCAAGCGTGAATGCCGCAGGACGAGGGAAATTCCTTCGTCACTTCTGCGACAGGCTTCGCCCCACCCTGATAGGACAATTCATAGAGATCAATGGCGACGACCGCGACATTCTGGCCAATAAACAGATCGCGCTTGTAGTGTTTGTAGAGATCAAGAATGTCTGCTGACACGATGTCCTGCCAGCAATGGTCTTCAAACTTGTCAATCATGACGGCTCCTGTTTTGCCGGTTATTTGAATGGTCCAAGCGACTTTGCAGCCTCGCGCACAAAGGAGGGATCAATGATCTTCTGCAGATCGACTTCTCCTTTGATCTGATCCTGCGTGCGATAGAAATCGAGATCCTTCTGCAGGCTAGCTGCATTGACTTCGCCATCGGGATCTATGCCCGAAGGGGTGATACCGCGCAGCACGTTTGCGTCCTTCACGGCAGTGAATTCCGTGAGAATAGCGATGACTTCTTCAGCTGTCTCGCCTGCAAGCTTGCCATCCTTGAGCGCCTTGATGTAAACGCGCGCGCCCTTCAGATAGGCGCGCAGGAAACGGACGGCCACGTCGCGTTTGCCAGAAAAGGCATCCGAAAAGAGTATATTGGCGAGCTGATGATTGGGATCGATCTGATCGTCACTGATAATGCGCACGGCAAGTCCACGCGCTACGGCCAAACTGATAAAGGGCTCCAGATTATTCGCCGCATCAACGGATTTGTTCGCGAAGGCAGCGATATGATCGGGGAAATTCAGGTCCACAGTGCTCACGTCTGCCTGGGTCAAGCCATTAGCGGTCAGCAGATAATGCAATGTCGCCGTATTGCTGATACCAGGACCATTCATGGCAATCTTCATGCCCTTCAGATCTTTCAAGGTTTTGAACCGGCCGGACTCGACGAGGTCCTTACGGACGATGAAATGCGAGCCGCCAAAACCTGGGGTCGAGCGGGTCTTGTCCGCAACGATCCGCATTTTCACGCCGCGAGCGATGGCGTTGTAGAGCCCCGCGGAGGGTGAGCCTGCGGCCGCGTCAAGTTCGCCCGTGCCCAGCGGCAGCACCATATTTGCGCCGGAACGGAACGTCGTGAGCGCCACCTCGATGTTTTCTTCGGCGTAAAACCCTTTTTTGATTGCGATGAAAATGGGTGCGTCCGTCAATGAGGCGAGAAGGCCGAGGCGGACCTGATCTCGCGATTGCGCCAGCGCTGGCTGCCCGGCAGCCATCAACAGCGCAGCAAGACCTGCGAGAACTCGTATTTTCATTCCTATCCCTCCGAATCCATCGCCAACCGGCCATTCTGCGGGCCTGCCCTGCGGCGTCTGTTGCCTCGACATGTAAACAGCATCGAATAGAATGGGCAATAGTGAGACAGGAAAAGCAAAGCCATGCAGGTCACCGCTGAAATAAGACCCGGCGAAATTGTCACCGAAACACCGGTCCGCGCCGATGCAAGCGTCGAATTCATCGGACGCATTCATACGCCCTGGGCAAGCCCGCGCGAATGCCCGCGCAAGGGTGATCTGAACGGGCCTGTTTGCCGCGTGGAAATATTCGCGCCCTGGGATCAGGCGTTGAAAAGCATCGAAAAGCAGTCACATCTTCAGATACTCTACTGGATGCATCTGGCCCGGCGCGATTTGCTGGTTCAATGCCCGCGCCATGCCTCGGTTTCGAGTGGCACTTTTGCATTGCGCTCGCCCAACCGGCCCAATCCCATCGCTGCCTCGTTCGTGGAACTGGTGGCTGTGGAAGGCAATATGCTGCTGGTTAAGGGGCTCGACTGTGTGGACGGCACACCGTTGATCGACGTAAAGCCGGAGAATTGCCCGCACGCAACACCCCGGTCCGTCGATCCGTGAGCGGGGCACGTATCACCATCAGGCTCGATTTTGACGGCGGCCGCCAGCTTGGCCACGGCAAGATGCGGCTGCTCGAACTGATCGACCAGCTAGGCTCAATCTCTTCTGCCGCACGGGCCATGAAAATGTCCTACCGGCGGGCCTGGCTTCTTATGGACGAGGTCAATTCCATGTTCTCGGAGACAGTGCTGGAAACGCAGCTCGGCGGCAAGGGGGGCGGGCATGCCAGGTTGACCGATTTCGGCCGCAAGCTGGTGACGCTTTATCGCTCCGTCGAAGCGGATGCTGAGGCGAAATTCGCAACTGACATGGGCGCACTGGAAAGCCAGCTGGCAGCGCGTCCGGCAAGTGAAAGCTGATTACCGGCGTGTGATCGAGGTCACCTTTCCCGCGTCCATGGCCACGATTTCATTGGCGAGCCGTTCAATCTCCTCGCGTGAATGGGAAACATAAAGCGTCGGCAAGCCAAACCGGTCGCGCAGCTTTTCTATATAGGGCAGGATTTCAGCACGGCGCGCTGCATCCAGTGAGGCCAGAGGCTCATCCATCAGCAGCAAATCCGGATCGCTCATCAGCGCACGCCCAATGGCGACGCGCTGGGCTTCGCCGCCCGAGAGATTGACTGGCCAGCGATCCAGCAGTCCACCGATGCCCAGCAGGCCGATGACATCGTCAGGCTCAATGCGCGCCTTGCGGCCGCGGCGAAACCAGCGCCCGTAATTGAGGTTGTTGCGCACGCGCAAATGGGGAAACAAGCGTCCCTCCTGAAACACGTAGCCGATGCGGCGCCTGTGTGCGGGCAGGTTGATCCCGGCGTCAGTGTCGAGCCAGGTTACGCCGTTAACAACGACCCGACCGTGATCGGCATTGGCCAATCCGGCAACGATCTGGAGTATGCTTGTCTTGCCTGCACCGCTGGGCCCGAATAATGCGCTGACGGGCCCTTCGAGTTTCAATTCCACATCAAGTAAAAATTCGCCCTGGCGGCGGCTCGCACGAATCTCGATCATCAGAGGTCGAGCCCCCTGCGTGATATTTTCCGTGCGCAAAGTTCAGACAACAATAATGCGACCATCGCGATGATGATGGAGACAATCATGAGCCGCCATGTGCCTGATTCGCCGCCGGGCGTTTGCGTGTAGCCATAGATCGCAGACGCTATGGTTTGCGTTTCGCCGGGAATATTCGACACGAATGTGATCGTTGCGCCAAATTCTCCGAGCGCCTTGGCGAATCCGAGAATTACGCCTGCCAAAATGCCCGGCAACGAAAGCGGCAGGGTTATCGTAAGAAACACCATCACCGGCGACGCGCCAAGGGTAGACGCAGCAGCTTCTGTCTTGGGATCAACGGCCTCCAGGGACAGACGAATGGCGCGAACAATCAGCGGAAACGCCATGATGGCTGCGGCCAATACGGCTCCTGTCCAGCGGAAAGACAAGACAATCCCACAACAGCTTTCGAGTGCGCTTCCAATGGGGCCGCGACGGCCGAATGTTATGAGGAGCAGATAGCCTGTCACGACGGGCGGCAAGACAAGCGGTAAGTGCACCAGCCCGTTCAGTACAGCGCGGCCCCAGAAATCCCTGCGCGCCAGCAGAAAGGCAACCCATATTGCGAACGGCAGAGAGATCAGCGCCGAGACCAGCGCGACGCGCAGTGAAAGCAGAATGGCCGTCAGTTCGCCGTCAGTGAAACTCACGTGCCGGGCTTTCCCGGTGTGACAAAGCCTTGCGTTTCAAAAATTGCCTGTGCCTGCGGCGATTTCAGATAGCCGAGCACCTCGGCTGCACGCGGGTTTTGCGAGTTTTTCATCAATGCTGCCGGATAGACGACGGGCGGATGCGTGTTCTCTGGAAACCGGGCGACAATGCTCACGCGCGGTTCGGATTTCGCGTCGGTCGCATAGACTACGCCAAGGGGAGATTCGCCACGCGCCACAAACAACAAGGCAGCCCGCACATTGTCGGCCTGCGCTAGCGCATTGCTGACGTTCGTCCACAGGCCGAGCTTTTCCAGCGAGGCGCGCGCGTATCGTCCGGCAGGAACATTGTTCGTATCGGCCACAGCGAGGCGTCCACCCTTCAGCCGTTGCGCAAGTGCGCCACGATCTGCAAGATCCAGCGGCGTGGCTTCTGTGCGCGGAGCAATGAGCACCAGTGAGTTCTGCAGCAGGGGGACGACGCTCTCCTCGCGCAGAAGCTTGCGCGCTGCGAGATAGTCCATCCAGTCCGTATCTGCTGAGATAAAAATATCGGCGGGCGCGCCCTGCTCGATCTGACGTGCGAGGGTATTGGAGCCGGCATAGGCTACGCTGACAGCGCCGCCATTCTTGCGATAGTCGAGAATGGCCGCATCCAGCGCTTCTTTCAGGCTTGCAGCAGCGAAAATTGTCACAGGTCTGCCTTGTGCGACGGCGCAAGCCGCCGCATAGGCAAAACCTATGGTAATCGCCAGCCGAACAAACAAACTCCGCCACACCCGCATGAGCCCGCGCTTTCCCATTTTCGCTATATCCAATTGAATATAGCGCTGGAGCATGCGGGTCAAGCTGATGCGGTGTGCGCCGCAAACACCGGTATCACGTCCCGGGCAAACAGCCGCAGCGAAGCCAGGGCCGTTTCATAGGGCAAGTCGCCAAAATTCACCTGCACCGAGGCATGTTCGAATGGCCCGATGCGCTCACGCACACGCTTGATGTTCTCGATGATTTCCCTGGGCGTACCGATCCACGCGCCGCCGCTCTCGATCTGTGATTCCATGCTGGCGTGTTCGAGCGCCTTGGCCTGCTTGTCGTAATCGACGTAATCCTTGCTGGACTGTCCCTGTCCCCATTCCTGCACACATTCGTTCAATGCGCCGAAATACATGCCGAAAGCATCGCGTGCCAGATCACGCGCTTTGGCGGCATCCTCATGGCAATGCATGTGGAATGCAACCATCACTTCACCCTGACCGGGATGGCCTGCTTCGCGCCATGCCTTGCGATAGATTTCCAGCAGCGGCTTGATGGGGCCGATGGGTATAGCCATTAGCGCATGGCCGTTCCGGCCTGCAAATTCGAATGTTTCAGCAGTTTGCGTAGCGGCCACAAAAAACTTTGGTCTGGGCTTCTGCGTCGGGCGCGGCGTCGACGTTATGTCTTCGAAGGAATGAAATTGTCCGTTGTGGGAGGCATGTTCCGTACGCAACAAAAGGTCGATCTGTTCGAGCCCTTCGCGAAACCGCGCCTGGGATTCATCTGGCGAAATCTTGAAACGGCGGAACTCGTGCGGCAGAAATGCCCGGGCGACGCCAATATCCAGCCGTCCGCCCGAAAGCGCGTCCACCATACCGATCTCACCAGCGAGCTTGATGGGATTGTTGAACACAGGAAGAATAGCGCCTGTCACCATGCGCATGTGCCGGGTGCGTTGCGCAAGCGCAGCAAGGAATACAAGTGGATTGGGACTTGAGCCGCCGTAGCGGTGAAAATAATGCTCGACGATGCGCGCGTGCGTATAGCCGAGATTGTCGGCCTCTTCCGCAAGGTTGAGACATTCGGCGAAATATTGCGCCGTCGATCTTTTCTCTGAAGCGACAGGAAAGTATTGCAGGCCGAATTTCATTGCTTGTCTCGCTTTCCATATCCCAAGTCCGTGCAGAATGAAAGTACGCTCTCCCGTGCAAGTCAACTTGGCAATGAAGGCACGTCCTTCATTCTTCTTGACGTAGCCCAAAGCCGTGCACTAGCCTTTCCCCAAATCGCGACCGGCTAAAGAAACGGCGCATTGCAGGGAGATTCCTATGCCGGGACTGAAGATCGCACTTGCA
>CANJJI010000049.1 GCA_947474545.1 Beijerinckiaceae bacterium
TGTTGCAGCGCAATGCTATAGGGCTGCAGCTATTCTGTACTGGAGACATTATGTCAGTCGATCAAGCGACTGTGCGCCGGATTGCGCGACTTGCGCGCATTGCGGTTACGGACGGGGAGGTGCCGCACCTCCAGAATGAACTCAATGCGATCCTCGCCTTTGTCGCGGAACTCGACGCGGTGGATGTGACGGGCATCGAACCGATGACGTCGGTGATCCCCATGAAGCTGCCCATGCGGCGCGATGAGGTGACTGACCATGCCGGCGCTGATGTTATTGTCGCCAATGCGCCCGCCGCTGAAAATCATTTCTTCGCAGTGCCCAAGGTGGTGGAATGAGCGACCTTGCCGCCCTCACGCTCGCTGAAGCGCGCGACCAATTGCGCGCGAAGAAGATTTCGTCCGTTGAGCTGACACAGACTCATATCAACGCCATTGAAAAATCGCGTGGCCTGAATGCGTATATTATAGAGACGCCTGCCAAGGCGCTTGATATGGCGCGCGCTGCGGATGCACGCATCGCTTCGGGTCAGGCAGGCCTGCTGGAAGGATTGCCGCTCGGGATCAAGGATCTCTATGCCACCGAAGGGGTGCATACGCAGGCCTGCAGCCATATCCTCGACGGGTTCAAACCGAAATACGAATCCACGGTGACATCGCATTTATGGCGCGATGGCGCGGTCATGCTGGGCAAGCTGAATATGGACGAGTTCGCCATGGGCTCGTCTAACGAGACTTCTTATTATGGGCCGGTTGCCTCGCCCTGGCTGCCGCCGAACTGGACTGTGGAGCAAGGGCGAGCTGCGCTCGCTGGCGATAAAAATGGCCTGCTCGTGCCCGGCGGTTCATCGGGCGGTTCAGCGTCTGCCGTGGCTGCACATTTATGTCTGGGCGCCACCGCGAGTGATACCGGAGGTTCAATCCGCCAGCCTGCGGCGTTCACCGGGACAGTGGGCATCAAGCCAACTTATGGCCGTTGTTCGCGCTGGGGCATGGTGGCCTTTGCTTCTTCGCTCGATCAGGCCGGGCCGATTACGCGCACTGTTCGTGACAGCGCGATCATGCTGCGTTCCATGGCGGGATACGATTCCAAGGACAGTACCAGCGTCGACATGTCTGTGCCCGATTATGAGCTATCCATCGGCGCGTCGATCAAGGGCATGAAGATCGGCATTCCCCGGGAATATCGCGTGGATGGGATGTCGGACGAAATCGAGGGGCTCTGGCAAAAGGGTATCGACTGGCTGCGCGATGCAGGTGCTGTGATTGTCGACATATCGCTTCCCCATACCAAGACCGCGCTTCCAGCCTATTATATTGTCGCGCCGGCTGAGGCCTCTTCCAATCTCGCCCGCTACGATGGGGTTCGCTACGGTTTACGTGTTCCAGGCCGAGATATTGCCGATATGTACGAACAGACCCGAGCCAAGGGCTTTGGCAAGGAAGTGCGGCGGCGTATTATGATCGGCACATATGTTCTGTCGGCTGGCTATTACGATGCTTATTATGTACGCGCGCAAAAGGTGCGCACTTTGATCAAACGCGATTTTGAGCGCGTTTATGCTGATGGAATCGACGCCATTCTAACGCCTGCGACGCCTTCGGCGGCTTTCGGCATCGGTGAGAAGGCTGGCGCTGATCCCATCGAGATGTACCTCAACGACATCTTTACTGTGACCGTAAATATGGCGGGATTGCCGGGTATTGCTGTTCCGGGCGGTCTTTCGAATGAAGGTTTGCCACTGGGTCTGCAACTCATCGGCAAACCATTTGATGAAGCCACGCTGTTTTCTATTGCCGAAGTGATCGAGCAATCTGCGGGCCGGATCAAACTGCCAGACGCCTGGTGGACCTGATGGGTCCGCTGCCCACTGCAATCCTCATCGGATGTCTGAACGGGTTGCAATGGCTGTTGTGGCTGGCTGGAGGACTTCTTTTGATCATGGTCGTGACGCAGAGTCTACGCGGCGACAGCGATGCGATGCCGTTGGCCAATCTTGCCGTTGCGCTGGTTCTATTTGCGGGTGGAGCGTTAAGCGGCTATTTCGCGCGCAAATTCACGCCACGGTGAAGATGCAGATTTCAGGAAATTCGTCTGTCAAGGTTGATCAAGGCCGCGCCGGTCCCATATGCTTAATCCGGGTGAGGATTGTGCGCGAGGTTGTGCGCATGGCTGTGTGTTGTTTTTGAGCGGGGTGAACCTATGGCGGAACAACTGACAAAAGCCCGGCAGGTTGATGCTTCGCCGGTTTTCCTGCTCCCGCTCAAAGTACGTCTGCGCGAAACGCGCCAGCTATCGCTGAAGCTGGCGGCGCCACTTTCGGCAGAAGATCAGTGTGTGCAGGCGATGGACGATGCCAGCCCGACAAAATGGCATCTGGCGCATACAACATGGTTTTTCGAAACATTTATTCTTTGCAAATACTTAGCTGATTACAAGCTTTTCGATGAGAGCTTTCACTATTGCTTCAACTCTTATTATGAGGCGGAAGGGCCGCGGCATCCCAGGGCGTTTCGGGGATTGCTGACGCGCCCTACACACCAGGACATTCTGGCCTATCGCGCGCATGTCGATAACGCGCTGGAAAAATTCATGGACTGTGCGCAGGCTGGCGAAACGCGTATCGCCGAACTCGTCGAACTCGGGATCAATCACGAACAGCAGCATCAGGAATTGCTGCTCACCGATATCCTCGCGCTGTTCGCAGCCAATCCCTTGCGTCCCGCCTATTGTGCGCAAAGCCCTGCGTGTTCGCAGGAAGCCGCGCAACCTCTTGCATGGTCGGGCTTTGAGGGCGGTATTGTCCAGACCGGTCATGCCGGGGAAGGATTTGCGTTCGACAATGAAACGCCCCGTCACGATGTGTTGCTGCAGCCTTACAGACTGGCCAATCGCCTCGTGACGAATGCGGATTGGCTGGAGTTCATGGCTGACGGGGGCTACGCGAACGCCGCCCTCTGGCTGTCGGACGGCTGGTCGCATGTGCGGCGTGAAGGATGGCTTGCTCCTCTATATTATGAGAAGAAGGACAGCGTCTGGATGCAGATGTCGCTGCACGGGCTGCTGCCAGTCGATCCAGCGGCTCCGGTGACACATATATCCTACTATGAGGCCGATGCGTTTGCGCGCTGGGCTGGCAAGCGTTTGCCGGGCGAATTCGAATGGGAGCATGCGGCGGGTTTGGTTACGCCCCACGGAAACACGCTGGGCAGCGGCGCCCTGCGTCCACTGCCATCAAGGGACAATGGCGGCCTCAGCCAGATGTTCGGCGATGTGTGGGAATGGACTGGCAGCGCCTATCTGCCCTATCCGCGTTTTCGCGCGGCGGCGGGCGCAGTCGGCGAATACAATGGAAAGTTCATGATCAATCAGCATGTCCTGCGCGGAGCCTCATGTGTCACGGTGGACGGACATTCCCGCGCCAGCTACCGCAACTTCTTTTATCCTCATCAGCGCTGGCAGTTCATGGGCCTGCGCCTGGCGGACGATGCTCGATGAATGAGCTTGATCTTCCGGCTGCGCCGATCAGGGATCATGGCATCGAACATGATGATTTTCTGCGCGCGGTGCTTGACGGCCTAGGCAAAGCACAAAAGGAATTGCCTTGCCGCTTCTTCTATGACGAACGGGGCAGCGTCCTGTTCGAGGCGATCACGCGGCTCGACGAATATTATCCAACGCGCACCGAAGCCGTAATTTTGCGCAATTGCGCGGGTGAGATTTCCGGGCGCAGCACGCCCGGTACAGTGCTGATCGAGTTTGGATCGGGCTCGAGCACAAAAACAGAAATCCTGCTGGAGGCTATGCCTCAACTTGCCGCCTATGTCGCGATTGACGTTTCCGGGAGCGCATTGGATGAGGCGCGGGCGCGCATTGAAGAGCGTTTCCCACATCTGCATGTGGAGACGTTAGTTGGTGATTTTTCGGGGCCCGTCACGCTGCCTGCGATTTGCCGGGATGCGCCGGCGCTCGGATTCTTTCCCGGCTCGACCATCGGAAATCTGACCCGGCCTGAAGCGATCACTTTGTTGCGTCATTTTCACGAGTTGCTCGGAACTGGATCACGCTTTGTCGCTGGCGTAGATCTGAAGAAAGACAAAGCGATCCTGCTGCCAGCCTATAATGACGCTGCAGGCGTGACGGCGGATTTCAATCTCAATCTTCTCGTCCGCATCAACCGTGAACTTTCGGGGGAATTTGATTTGCGTCAATTCCGTCATGAGTCCATCTGGAATGAGAGCGCCGGACGGATCGAGATGCATCTGATCAGTCTGAACGAACAACAGGTGGCCATCGGCGGCCGCCGCTTTCGTTTTGCCGCAGGCGAGACGATACACACGGAAAACTCGCATAAATACGGGATCGGCGAATTCCAGTCGCTGGCGGCAAGCGCTGGATGGACGCCGGCGAAAGTGTGGACTGATGCAGCCCGTTTGTTCAGCGTTCATGAGCTTGCCGCTGAAGCCTGAACGCACCTCATACGGACGATTTACTTGCCTGCCGGCAGTCTGGATTTTTTGGACCGGACTTCCGGCAGCATTCATACAAAGTCTTGCCGGGGGCGTGCTGAAAAATGCTATAGCCTGCGCAAAGAGCTGGCGCTGACCGCCAGTCTGACGGATACCGGGATACGAATATGACCACAGCAATGCGTTCCGCCAAGCCGATCAAGGGCGCGACCGGCGATTGGGAAATCGTTATCGGTCTGGAAATTCACGCGCAGGTGAATTCGCGCTCCAAGCTTTTCTCTGGCGCTTCCACGGAATTTGGCGGAGCTGAAAACAGCCATGTGTCGCTCGTCGATGCAGCGATGCCGGGCATGTTGCCGGTCATCAATGAGGAATGTGTGCGCCAGGCCGTGCGCTCGGGACTGGGCCTGAACGCCAAGATCAACCGGCGCTCGGTCTTCGACCGCAAGAATTACTTCTATCCAGATCTGCCGCAGGGCTATCAGATCAGCCAGTTCAAAAGCCCGATCGTCGGCGAGGGCGAAGTCATCGTCGATGTTGCGCCCGGCGAGCAGATTACTGTCGGGATCGAGCGGCTTCATCTGGAACAGGATGCTGGCAAGTCCATCCACGATCAATCGGCGACGATGAGCCATGTGGATCTCAATCGCTCGGGTGTGGCGCTTATGGAGATCGTCTCGAAGCCGGATCTGCGTTCGTCAGACGAAGCCAAAGCCTATGTCAGCAAGCTCAGGAGCATCCTGCGGTATCTCGGCACATGTGATGGCGACATGGAAAAGGGGAACCTGCGCGCCGATGTCAACGTGTCTGTGCGCCGTCCGGGCGCTGACCTTGGCACGCGTTGCGAAATCAAGAACGTGAATTCTATCCGCTTCATCGGCCAGGCCATCGACGTCGAGGCGCGGCGGCAGATCGGGATCATTGAGGATGGCGGCAAGATCGATCAGGAAACCCGGCTCTACGATCCCGGACGGAATGAAACACGATCCATGCGTTCGAAAGAAGAAGCGCATGATTATCGCTATTTCCCCGATCCGGATTTGCTGCCGCTAGAGTTCGACGAAGCTTACGTCGAATTGCTCAAACGCGAGCTCCCCGAATTGCCGGATGCACGGAAGGCAAGGTTTGTCAGGGAATATGGTCTGTCCCCGTATGATGCCGATGTGCTTGTGGCGGAGCGTGAATCAGCGGAGTTTTTCGAGGAGGTGGCGCGCGGCCGCGATGCGAAGATGGCGGCCAACTGGGTCATCAACGAATTGTTCGGGCGGCTCAATCGCGAAGGCAAGGAGATCGGCGCGTCACCGGTCAGCGCGCAACAGCTTGGCGCGATTATAGAACTGATCGAAGCGGGAACCATCTCCGGCAAGATCGCAAAGGATCTTTTCGAGATCGTGTGGAACGAAGGGCGCAGCGTTGACCCAAGAGCAATCGTCGACGAGCGCGGCATGAAGCAGGTAACGGACACCGGTGCAATTGAATCCGCGGTTGCTGCTATCGTGACGGCTAACCCGGACAAGGTCGCGCAGGCCAAAGAGAAGCCGGCGATGCTTGGATGGTTTGTCGGTCAGGTGATGAAGCAGACCGGTGGCAAAGCAAACCCGCAAGCCGTGAATGCGTTGCTCAAAGCGCGCCTCGGCATCGACTAAAATATACGAATCAAGATCACACGAATCGCCAGGTTGCGCGATTTTGATTTTTTGCGGCGTTCGAGACAGCGTTTTTTTCGGGGCGTCTAAAATTTTTTTTGCGTGTTGCACAGATTTCACACGAGCGTCGCTGATGACGATATCAAGGCGTGCTCAAGAGGCGCGCGTGGTGGCCTATCGGGCGGAAATTATTGTCGCCGATTGAGAGCCCAACGACGTCCTTCCAGTGAATGCCATTATCGCCTGCGCTCGTGACTGCTGAATTCGAATTTCGTTTCCTTTTGTGTTGGCCGTTTTTTTACTGAGTGAGATCATGCTTGAAAATCAAAGAGTTTTGGATTCATTTTTTTCAAGCCAGTCGTATGCGAGGCCATGCAGGCTGTTATGAAAGGCGAGACGTGGCGGCCTGTATTTGAATGTTGAAACTCTGCTTCAAGCATATTCGCGGCGTTCTCCGGACGCATGCTCGGCGAACGTTCTGATGAGCGTAAGTGGGTCTCTTAATATTCAAAAATACTGACTACAAAATTCATCGAGAAGCCATTCGCAAAGGCGTTGAAGCGTTTCATGCGCGAAGGTGGACTTGCACCAGCCGTTAACAAAGTTACTCTAATCACGCCTTATGCCGGAATGAAATTGATTCGCCGGCAGTCAATCAAGAGGGGACCTCTCAATGGCAATGGCAGCTAAGAAGCGTGGTGCTGGCAAAAAGGCCGGCAAGAAAAGTGCAAAGAAAGCCGCAAAGAAGGGCGCCAAGAAAGTAGCCAAGAAGGGCGCGAAGAAAGGCGCCAAGAAGGGCGCGAAGAAGGGTGCCAAGAAGGGCGCAAAGAAGGGTGCCAAGAAAGGTGCCAAGAAAGGTGCCAAGAAAGGCGCAAAGAAGGGCGCAAAGAAAGGCGCAAAGAAGGGTGCAAAGAAGGCCCGCAAGGCTGCGGCTGCTGCTCCTGCAGCGTAAGTCTGCAAGTCTGCAGACTGTTTTCCGGGAGGTTCGTTTTCCATTCGCATGTCAAATGGATCAAAGACGAACTTTCCGAACTACTGAGCTACAGACCAATTCAAAACTTCCCCCGCACGGGATCGTGGCGGGGGATTTTTGTTTTTGGCGAAGTAATTAAATCTAGCCTATGCCTTCAAGCGCAAACCGGAAATTGCAGCAGCGGCGTACATTGATGTTTCAAAGTCTCAATTTTTGCGCGTCAGACATTCCATCGAAAAGTCCCGCCATATTCTGTTTGCTGCGGCTCCGGATTTCTTGAGCTTTTGCCATTCTTCGGTACATGCGCGAAGCGTAGCGCGGCGTGGCCCCATAGCGCCTGGTTCCGTCATCGGATGATACAGAGGTTCTTCGGGCTTGGCAGCGGGCGCCAGCGCCGGTTTGATCGTTACGGCGCGTGCCGATGCTGGAGAAGGCGTCTGTGCGGGTTCGGACTGTGTTCCGGCAGGCGCATCGCGCTGATCGAGGCGTGCGGGACGCCGTGGGGGAACTGGCGCCTGTGCAAGCTGCTGCAGCCCTGTACCGGCCCGGTCCTGATCAGCGCTGAGGGCAAAGGCGGGAGCGGCAGGCCATAACCATAAAGCAATTGCGATCGTCCTTGCGCTATGTCTGCAGCACGAATGGATGACATACGGTCTGGCCGTGGGCGGGCGGGGCATTTGCCGGAAGATGCGGGCCAGTTTCATCAGGCGGAAATCCCTGAACCGGAATTTTGGCTTGCGCATGGCGAAGTGACAATATGAATCGCGTCCACCCTTGTTAGACAATAATTAACCGGACACGTCCTTTTTATGACCTATCCGGCAAGGCAAGAGGGGCAGAACGTATTGTGGTTCATTGAACCACAATACCGCAGGATTTTGTTGCTTGCGTGTGATCGCAGGTAGAAAATCAGTTTCTACCTGTCCCACAATTGATCTAGCCCTTGGCGGCTGATTTTTGTCCGGCGTTATCCTCACGAATGTAGTTTCCAAGGCCCGGGCGGAAGACCTTTTCATCAAGGAACTGCCGCATCGCAACTTCACGTCCGCCTTCGGCATCGTGGAAGCGAAGGGCGTCGCTCTTGGCAGCGAGATAATCGGCCGCCTGTGCTTCGGTCATGTCGCGCACCATGCGTATGCCTTCCTTGGTGAAGCGCACGGTGGCCGGGTTCTTTTCCGCCATCTTGCGGGCGAGTTTGAGGGTCTCCTCGCGCAACTGACTCTTGGGCACCGAATAGTTCACAAGACCGATTTTCGCTGCGACCTTGCCGTCGAAGGGATCGCCGGTCATGGAATAATACATGGCGTCGCGCTGGTTCATCACCTGCGTTACGTTCCAGCTCACGACGCCGCCGGGGATGATGCCCCAGTTGACTTCCGACAGGCCGAACACGGCTTCGTCTGCAGCAATGGCGAGATCGCAACCGATCAGATGAGTAAAGGCGCCGCCGAAGCAGAAACCGTTGACCATTGCAATTGTGGTCTTCGGAAATTTCGACAGACGGCTCCAGCGCCAGCTGTGTGAGTTCTGAGCGGCTTCGAAACGTTGGCGCGGGGCGTTGTCAGTGCCACGGAAAAACAGCCTCAGATCCTGCCCTGCGCAATAGGCTTCACCCGCTCCAGTCAAAATAAGAACGCGTGTTTTGGGATCAGTGGCGAGGCGGAACAACGCATCGTCGCAATCGGCGTGCAATTGCGGGCTCATGGCGTTGCGCTTGTCGGGGCGATTGAGGATCAGCCAGGTGATGCCGCCTTCCTCACGTTCGATCTTGATGGTCTCATAGTTGAAATCAGTGTCGACTGTCGCCATGGGGTCCTCCTGTTGGCTGCCGATTGTGTGTCGCCGCGTATGGTGCAGCTGCCCGGCAGTGTAGCGGCAGCATAGGCAGGCGAGGGCGTCCTGACAACAAGCTGGCAAGCCTTTGTGGCAAGCCTTTTCAACCCGCCGCAATTTCCTTTGACTTGACCGCAGGCGGGGCTACCATCCGGCAAACTCAAAATCCCGGGAGGCAATTATGTTACGCACTGAGGACAACGAGAAGATCACACGCGTCGGCCCCGGAACGCCCTGCGGCGAATTCATGCGGCGCTATTGGCAGCCCGCGCTGATGTCATCGGAATTGCCAGAGAATGACGGCGCGCCGGTTCGTATACGGCTTCTGGGCGAAGACCTGATCGCGTTCCGCGACAGTACCGGCGCGATTGGACTGGTGGACGCCTATTGTCCGCATCGGCGCGCGCCGATGTTCTTTGGACGCAACGAGGAATGCGGATTGCGCTGCGTCTATCACGGCTGGAAATTCGATCGTCATGGCGATTGCGTGGACATGCCGTCGGAGCCAGCTGGCACGCCGCTGCAGGCGAAAGTGAAAATCAAATCCTATCCGTGTGTGGACAAGGGCGGCATCGTCTGGACCTATATGGGGCCCAAAGACAAAATGCCTGCTCCGCCGGATTACGAATGGCTGCGCGTGCCTTCCACCCACGCACATGTCTCCAAAACTTACGAGCATTGCAACTGGCTGCAGGGGCTGGAAGGCGGGCTCGACACGGCACATTCCTCGTTCCTGCACAATAATGACATCGCCAACCGCGATATGCCGCGCAACAAGGATAAGGCGCCGCGTCTCGAAGTGGAGTTGACCGATTACGGCTATCGCTACGTTTCTCACCGCAAGGCCGACGCGGGAAAGGATTATGTGCGCGTCTATCAATATGTCATGCCGGCCCAGCAGATCCGCGCCAATCTCATCAAGATTGAAGGCGGCCGATCCAACAAGCCGAAGTTCGATGGGCATCTGTGGGTGCCGGTCGATGACGAGGGCACGATGGTCTACAATACCATGTACGGCTATGACGCAAGCGTGCCTCTTGAACACGATTATCTCATGGATCTTGAATCGCGTATGGGGCGCGGCCCCGAACATTTCATTCCCGGCACGTTCAAGCTGAAGCAGAATATGTCGAATGATTACTGGATCGACCGGCAGGACCAGAAGACCACAACCTTCACCGGCATTCCCGGCGTCAATACGCAGGACTTCGCGCTGCAGGAAGGTATGGGCGCGATTGTCGACCGATCCAAGGAAAACCTTGGCACGTCTGACAAAGCCATTGTCGCCATGCGGCGGCAGGTGCTGAGGGCTATCGACGGGGTGGCGAATGGCGAGACGCCGCCTGGTGTCGAGCCTTCAACGCATAATAACATTCGCCCCTATGACGAATACCTGCCTGAAGGGGCTGACTGGCGGGTGGAATTTGCCAGCGAGCTGCAGGCAAAATGGTAAGCGCAGGGAGAATAGCGTGAGTGAGCCACATATTATTCCGGCGCATCGCAAGCGTCTGGCGTTTCGCAATCTGCTGACGCGTCCGGGCATGACAGTGATGCCGGGCGGCTTCAGCCCGATGTATGCGAAGGCTGCGCAGCTGGCGGGCTTCGAGACCTTCTTCGTTGCGGGTTCGCAGATGTCGGCCTTCCTGCTTGGCGTTCCCGACACAGGCGTAATTGGTATGCGGGATATGGCTGACCACGCGCGCCATGTGGCGTCGCGCAGCGACATTCCCATTCTGCTCGATTGCGATACGGGTTTTGGCAATGCGATCAATGTTCACTTTACCGTGCAGGAAATGGTGAATTCCGGCATCGCCGCCCTGACGCTGGAAGATCAGGAAGCGCCGAAGAAATCGGGGACGAGTGCTGGCCGCCGATGCATTTCTGCCGAAGAGATGATTGGCAAACTGCAGGCTGCGGCGGCCGCGCGCGACGAAATCGATCCTGCGTTTTCCATCGTAGCGCGGTGTGATCTTCTGGGCGCGGAGGGCTCATCCTTCGACGCCGCGCTGGAGCGCTGCATCGCCTATGCCAAAGAGGGCAGGGCGGATGTGGTTTTCATCAATTCCGTGGAGACGCTGGATCAGCTCGCGCGCGTGTGCGCGGAGACGCCTGCGCCCGTGTTGATGATATGGGGTGGCAAATATCCCGGTCCATCCTTTGCTGATCTAGAAAGGACCGGCGTGAAAATCGCGCTCTATCCCGTGATGGCCGCAACGGCGGGCCTGCAGGCGGCCTGGCATATTCTCAACGATTTCAAATCGCGCGGCGTAGACGCATTGTCGGACTGGCGCAGCAGTGTGGAAAACTCCCCTTATGGAGCGCTCGATTTCTTCAAGCTCACAGGCGCGGAAGATGTGCGCGGCATGGAAGCCAAATACCTGCCCAAGGATGCGCAACGCGATTATGACTCGACATGGGGCCATTCGCCGGGATTGGGGAAGAAATAGCTTTGGGATCTGTGATCCCGCAAAACGCGAAACGTTTATGCGGGCTCGCGCGGGGCAGTGTTATATCAACGTGACGATCCCGGCTCGCCTCCGGCGGCCG
This sequence comes from Beijerinckiaceae bacterium, assembly GCA_947474545.1. Lineage (GTDB taxonomy): Bacteria > Pseudomonadota > Alphaproteobacteria > Rhizobiales > Beijerinckiaceae > Terripilifer. The sequence goes on from CANJJI010000049.1 coordinate 11,469, forward strand.
GGATGATCGTGTTTCATCTCAGGAGATCACCACAATGGACATCATATTGCGCAAGGACGTGCCAACCCGCCGGGGACCGGCTGATTATTTCACCGGCACGGTCTGGCAGGATCCGATCATAGAAGCTGCGCCGCCTGCGACCGTGCGCTCGGTCTATGTTTCTTTCGAGCCCGGCGCACGTACAGCCTGGCATACACATCCGCTGGGCCAGACGCTTTATATTACGACAGGTATCGCCCACGTACAGTCTTGGGGCGGGCCGATCAAGGTGTTGCAGCCCGGCGATGTCGTGTATTTCGGTCCGAACGAAAAGCACTGGCATGGCGCTGCGCCCGGCCATTTCATGGCCCATGTCGCCATTCAGGAATCGGTGAATGGCTCGCATGTGACCTGGATGGAGAAGGTCAGTGACGAACAATATGCCGGGAAAGTGTAACGGACTATTTTTAGACCCGCGAGTTAGCAGGAATTTGAATAACCGCTGGCAGATTGTCGAGAGACGCGCACAAGGGGTGTTCAGGAATTTTCAGCAGCCCGTTAAGCGCCGCGCACCTTGTCGATGACCGCCATCGCATCTGCGGGCGCATCATCGCCGCGCCAGCATACGTGGCCATCGGGTCGCACAAGTACGAGCTTGCGTTCGTAGGCTTTTACTACATCTGGCTCGTTACATGCGACCAGCTCAAGCGGCACGCCGCGTTGCTTGGCAGCGCTGACGAGAGCATCGCCCGATGGCGCACCGACGCCCAGGCGCACGAGTACGAAGCTCTTGCCGAACCAGTCCAGCGTTGAGCGTCCATCTTTCAGCCAGACATGCGGCGCGCGCGAACCCGGGCGTGATGTCTGTTCGTAGATGGCAGGATCGAGAGTGGGCGCGGGCGTTCCATCAGCAACGCAGATCGATGATCCCTCATAATAATAGCCCAGATGCATGCCGAGTGTGCGCCATTCCCGCATCATGGCTTGCGCGAAGTCCGCGCCAATCTTTGCACGTTCAGCCTCAGCAGCGGGTGACTTGTCGAGGAAGTGCGGCGATGGCGCAGGCGAAAGCATACGGCCGAGATTGCCGCTGGCTTCACGAACATTGCGCTCGGCGACTGGGCGTCTTTCCAAAGTGTAGGAATCCAGCAGATTTTCGCCACCCCAACCCTGCATCGTTGCAGTGAGCTTCCATGAGAGATCGACGGCATCGCCAACACCCGTATTCATGCCGAAGCCGCCCGTGGGCGACATGGCATGGGCCGCATCGCCAGCAATGAAAATACGGCCTTCTTTCATGCGGGACGCCACAAGTTCGCGGCGGGTCCACGGCATGATCGTGAGAATTTCATAATCGAAATCCACACCGACCGCTTTGCGGATGGCGGCGTGAACTTCGTCCTTTGTCATTTCACGATCGCCAGTCCCCGAACGGATGATTGAGAAGCGCCATTCATCGCGGCCATTGATGGCGACGATGGTTGCCCATGTGCCTTCGAGCCCGATGAAAATGAAGCGATAGGCGAGCCCGTGCGGATGCAGTTTCTCAAAACCCTTCGCGCGGAATATGACATTGGTCGTATGGGTCAGCGCGGGATTGCCGATCATGTCGATGCCCAGCGCATTGCGAATGCGGCTGCCCGCGCCATCACATGACACCAGATATTGCGCGGCTATCTTTATCTTCTTGCCGCTGTCCAGAAGTTCGACATCGGCAACCACGCCATCTGCGCTCTGCTCGACGCTGAGAACGCGATGGCGATAACGCAGATCAACCGTTTTGAAGCTTGACGCGAATTTGCGCAGAATGGGATCGAACATATTCTGGGGGCAACGTTCACGGATCTGTGGAGATTGCGGCGGCGGCTTGTCCTCGCCCATGGGCTTCACATCGTAGCGGCCGATCTGCCAGCCGCCGATCAGCGGACCCGCCATATATATATTGTGTTGCGGCAGATCGCGCGGGTAGGGACAGTCGACCACATCCTGAACGATGTCCCAGCGGCGGCAGAATTCCATGGTGCGGATGCCCACAAGGTCTTGCCGAGGCTGATGGATGGAGCCGTCTGACTGTTCGACGACCATGCAATTCATGCCGCGCCAGCCCAGATCGCCAGCAAGGGCGAGACCCACAGGGCCAGCACCAACAATGAGAACGGGCGTTTCCAGATCAGGTTTCATTTTTTTCTTTCCACATTAGGTTCGGGCAGGCCGTCCTTAGGGTTTCCCGGCGATTGGTTTTCGGTCTACCATTGGCAACTGCATTTAGGGAAGCCAAAGTCAAAAGGGAGGGCAGGAGATGAAAGCTGCGCTGAAAGGGCGCATCTTCTCTGCGAGGCTGGCTCTGGGTCTGGCCGCCGTGTTCGCCGTGGCAGCAGGGCGCGCGCCCGTGTTGGCGCAGACTTATCCCGACAAGCCGATCAACGTGGTCGTGCCCTGGCCACCGGGCGCACTCGACGTGTATATTCGTTTTGTTCAGCCCTATGCGGAGAAGATGCTGGGCAAGCCGTTGCTTATCATCAATCGCGGCGGCGCGAATGGGGTTATCGGCACGGAATACGTGCGCACGAGCAAGCCGGATGGCTATACGCTGTTGTTCAACGTCACCAGCAGCGCGGTCATGGCTCCGCTCACCACAGACAGTGCGAAGTTCGATATCCGCAGGGATTTTGTCGCTGTGTCGGACTTCCTGGAATCACTCTCGCTGCTTGTAGTGCGCAAGGATTTTCCGGCGCGCAATCTGCAGGAATTCATCGACTATGCCCGGTCCAATCAGGGTAAACTTAACTTCGGTTCGCCGGGCGCGGGCTCCGCGCTGCATATCAATGCCGAGACTTTCGCTCGCGCTATCGGAGTCAACATGACCCATATCGCCTATCGCGGCTACGCGCCGGAAGTGCAGGCTCTGGTTGGCGGGGAGCTCGATATGGCCTTTATATCTGCGGGGACAATCCGTACGCAGGTACTCAACGGTTCTGTGCGCGCGCTTGCAACCTGCTATGGTGAGCCGCCTCCCGATATGCCTCAGGTTCCAGATGTGCGGAAGTCCGTGCCCGGCTATGTTCCTATCCCTGTTCTTAGCATACTCTGGGCCCCGGCGGGAACGCCGCCGGACATTGTAGAACGTCTCAACAAGGTGATGGCGGGTGCGATCCGCCTGCCGGAAGTGCGTTCGAAGCTTGGTGAAGGCGGGCAGATCGTGTTGGGGCGCAGTGTTGCGGAGGCCAATAAGGCCGTCGCCGATAATTACGAAATCGCCAGCAAGCACATCAGCGATTTGCGGGCAGCGGGCGTGAAGTTCGAATGAAGTTTTGCAAAAACAGAGGGAACAGATGATCAAGTTGACTTTACGCGCCTCAGCCCTGGCATTCGCCGCGATGCTGGTTTTCGGCCCTGCGCAGGCGCAACAATATCCGGATAAACCTATCCAGATCATCGTGCCCTGGCCGCCTGGCGCGGTGGATGTCTATATCCGTATTGTCCAGGCCTATGCGGAGAAGGCGCTGGGCAAACCGCTGATTGTGCAAAATCGAGGCGGCGCGAATGGCGCGCTCGGTACGGAATTCGTCGCGCGGTCCAAGCCCGATGGCTATACACTGCTGTTCAACGTGACGAGCAGCGCGGTGATGGCTCCGCTTACCACCAACACCGCGAAGTTCGATATCCAGAAGGACTTTGTGCCGGTCACTGACTTTTTTGACTCGCCTCTTTTGCTGGTTGTCCGCAAGGATTTTCCGGCAAATACGCTGGCCGAATTAATCGATTATGGCCGGAAAAATCAGGGCAAGCTGAATTTCGGTTCGCCCGGATCGGGGTCTGCGATTCACGTAACAGGCGAGGCCTTCGCCAAAGCCATCGGCGTGAAGATGACCCATGTGCCCTACAAGGGATTTGCGCCTGAAGTGCAGGCGTTGATGGGCGGCGAACTCGACATGGGCTTTATCGCGACGGGCACAATCCGCACGCAGGCAGCGTCCGGCGCGGTCAAGGCAATTGGCATGTCCATCGGAGACTCGCCGAGCGATCTGCCCAAGGTTCCTGATCTTTCGAAAGTTGTGCCCGGGTTTTCGCCGATCCCCATCTTCGCGGCTCTTTGGGCCCCAGCGGGTACACCCAAAGACATTGTCGATCAGCTCAACAAGGTCATGACAGATGCGCTGAGAACGCCTGAAATCCGTAACAAGATTGCTGAGGGTGGGCAGATCCCGCTGGGCCGCAGTGTGGCAGAAACAGCCAAGGCGGTTGCCGACAATGTCGAGCTTTCGACTCGTCTGGTGAGTGAAGCAAGGGCTGCGGGCGCAAGTTTCGAATAGAAGTCCGGGGCGGGAGGGAAAGATGAAAGCTTTGTTCCAACGGCTTGCGGGCGTGGCGCTTTGCGTTGCGCTTGCTGTTTCGAGTGCGCCCGCGCAGCAATATCCCGACAAGCCCATCAATATCGTCGTGCCCTTCCCCCCGGGAGGGGCCGACGTCTATATTCGCACCGCGCAGCCGTTTGCGGAAAAAGCGTTGGGGCAGAGCATTGTGGTGCATAATCGCTCCGGCGCGAACGGACATATCGGTACGGAAAGTGTGCGCACGGCAAAGCCGGATGGCTATACGCTGCTGTTCAATGTCACCAGCAGCGCGGTGATGAATCCGCTGACGATGTCGTCAGCGCGCTATGATATTGAAAAAGACTTTTTGCCGATCACCGATTTTATCCATACGGCGATTGTTCTTGTCGTGCGCAAGGATTTTCCGGCTGCGACAATTCAGGACCTGATCGCCTACGTGAAAGCCAATCCGGGCAAGGTGAATTACGCCTCACCCGGATTAGGTTCGACGACACACCTGACAGGTGCATCGCTTGCCAAGGCGCTGGGCGTGGCGATGATTCATGTGCCCTATAAGGGCTTTGTGCCGGGCATTCAGGCGCTCGCAGCAGGCGAGGCTGACATGGGTTTCATGGCGAGCGGTGTTGTTCAGACGCAGGTGCAAAGCGGCGCTCTGCGCGTACTCGCAATGGCGGAAGGGACAGCGCCGCAGGGCTATCCGGCGCTGCCGGATCTCATGAAAGTGTTGCCGGGCTTTGAAAACATTCCCTCGATTTCCGTTCTATGGGCGCCGGCTGGCACACCGCGGCCTATCATCGAGAAGCTCAACACAGTCTTCGTTGAGGCGATGCGTGCGCCGGATGTACGGGCAAAATATGCGGAGCTCGGGCTCGAACCCGCCGGGCACAGCATTGCCGAGACGGAGAAGCTGATTGCCAACATGGTTTCTGTCGCGACCCGGCATGTGAATGACGCGAAGGCAGCTGGCATCAAGTTCGAGTAACTTTGAGCGGGTGAGAGAGGGGCAGACGATGCTGAACTTACGATGTTTTGGGGCGCTCCTGCTCGCAGGGTTGCTGCTGACTGCCGCTCCTGCCGGCGCCCAGCAATATCCCGACAAGCCGATCAATGTCATTGTGCCATTCCCGCCGGGCGCCGTTGATGTCTACGTGCGTATCGTCCAGCCTTTTGCGGAAAAGCAATTGGGACAACCCTTAGTTGTGCAGAATAGAGGCGGTGCGAATGGCGCGGTAGGCACCGAGTTCGTCGCACGATCGAAGCCCGATGGTTATACGCTGCTATTTAATGTCACGAGCAGCGCCGTGATGGCTCCACTCACAATGGGCAATGCGCGCTTCGACATCTTGAAAGACTTCACGCCGATCACCGACTTTGTGGATTCGCCTGTGGCGCTCGTGGTGCGCAAATCACTGCCGGTTAAAAACTTGCAGGAATTCATCGCCTATGCGCAAGCCAATCAGGGCAAGCTGAATTACGGCTCGCCGGGATCAGGATCTTCTCTGCATATGATCGGCATATCCTTTGCCAATGCCATTGGGGTGAAGATGACCCACGTGCCTTACAAGGGCTTCGCGCCGGAATTGCAGGCGATGATCGGCGACGAACTCGATATGGGTTTTATCGGCACGGGGTCGGCGCATACGCATATTCTGAAAGGCTCGATCCGCGCATTGGCGATGGCCGCAGGCAAACCGCCTGGCGATTATGGTCCGGATATCCCCGATCTCAGCAAGACACTCAAAGGCTATGATAACGTGCCGATCTTTTCAGCACTCTGGGCGCCTGCGGGAACGCCTCTCGAAATCGTTGAGAAACTCAGCAGCGTGATGCGCGCTGCGCTTGCCGATTCCGATGTGCGCACGAAATTCGCCGGTATCGGACAGGCAACGCTCGGGCGCAGCCGCGAAGAAGCTGCAAAGGCAATTGCCGCGAACGTGGAAGTGGCGACGCGTCTGGTCAATCAAGCCAAGGAAGCTGGTGTGGTGTTCGAATGATCATGCCACATGGGGAAATTCACTATGAGCAATACTGATACCAAGACACACATAGAAGTCGTGGAGCCGGAATTTCCGGCGCTGATGTTTCTTGTGCGGCACGGGCATCCCGTTTCCGTGCTCTGTGGACTGTTTGTGTTTCTGGCCGGAATCTGGCTTGTGCTGGAAGGGATGATGTCGGGTATGGGGCTGATAGCCTCTACAATTGCCGCGCTCATCGTTTATTTGCTCGTGCGGGTGCTCTGGGACATCACGCGACTGCTCGCCGAAACCATGATTCCCAAATGAACGAGGCAACGCCTGATCTCCTCATCATTGGCGGAGGCCTTGCCGGGCTGACTGCAGGCAATCGCGCAGCGACCGGCGGCTTGTCCGTGCTGCTTCTGGAGGCCGGTGTGGAGGAAGAATATCTCTGCAATTCGCGTATTTCCATGGGCTTCATCAACGTCGCCATGCGCAATATTTCCGAGGGACCTGATGTCATGCGCAGCGCGATTGCTGCAACGACGAAAGGCCATGCTGAGCCTGAGCTTGTCGAGGCGCTCGCAAACAATGCGCAAGCCGCGTTGGTGTGGTTACGGGGTGAAGGTGTGCGCACGATTCACGGAAACTGGCGGCCGGGCAGCAATTCAATGCTGGCGCCGCCCGCTGGTATTGGCGCGGGCTTGCGCTGGCGCGGGCGCGGGCCAGACCAGATGATGCGCACACTGGCGTCCCATTTCATCAAGCGCGGGGGCCAGATTCGGCGCGGCGCGCGGGCGCGTGAGTTGATCATGCGCGATGGCGTGTGTTGCGGCGTGGTGGCGGAGATCGCCGGGGCTCGCGTGGAGATAGCTGCGCGTAATGTCCTGATTGCCGATGGTGGCTTTCAGGGAAACCCCGAGCTGCTGGGCAAATATGTAACGCCGCGTCCTGACCGCGTGCTGACGCGCAATGCCGGTACTGGGCGCGGCGATGGCCTGATGATGGCGCTTACCGCTGGCGCGGCAACTGCGAGCATGGGCGGATTTTATGGCCATGTGCAATCCGCAGATGCTTTGCATAATCCAAAGCTCTGGCCCTATCCCACTGTCGATATGCCCATCAGTGCTGGCATAGTTGTGAATGCGCGGGGACAGCGCTTTACCGATGAAGGCTACGGCGGCGTCTATGTCGCTAACGCTATCGCCAAGCTCGATGATCCCCTTGATGCGTTCGCGATTTATGATCATGCGGCGTGGATGCAGCGCGCGACGGAATTTCCGCGTCCCGCCAATCCACTGCTGGTGAGCGCGGGCGCCACGATCCATGCGGCTGAGGATATTTCAACGCTGGCGGCGCGCGCTGGCCTCAATGCAGTTGTCCTGACAGAAACGATAGCCGGGTTTAATGCAGCTATTGCAACGCAAACGGGCCCGTCATTGTCGCCGCCACGCTCAACCTTTTTCTGGAGGCCGATGGAAATATCGCAGCCGCCGTTCTACGCAGTGCCGCTTGTGGCGGGTGTGACTTATACCACGGGGGGAATTGCTATCGACCGGATGACGCGGGTCAAATCGGAAAAAGGCAGCATTATTGCTGGTCTGTATGCGGCCGGTTCCTGCACCGGCGGACATGAAGGCGGGCCATATAGCGGCTATACCGGCGGGCTCGGGAAAGCGCTGACATTCGGCTTTATCGCGGGCAACACAATTGCCCGCTCCAACGCCAGCGCAGCGGCGTGAAGATGGAACCAGCCGGTTATTCGGGCTTGATGCCGGCTTTTGCCAATGCGCCTTTCCAGAACACCGTGTTGTCGTCGATCAGTTTTTTCATCTGCTCCGGCGTGCCGCCGGTCAGATTGTAATCGGCTTTTACAAGTGCGGCTGCTGTCGTGGGGTCCTTGATGGCGCCGTTGAAGGCTTCATTCAGCTTCTTGATGATATCAGGAGGTGTGCCTGCGGTTGTCACCATACCAAGCCAAGTGCCCTGATCCATGATGCCCATATCAAGGCCTTCTTCCTTGAATGTGGGGACATTGGGAATGGATGGCCCGCGCTGCTCACCGTAAATGCCGAGAATACGCACTTTACCTGCTTCAAATTGCGAACCGGCGGTGCTGACGCTCATGAAGGCCAGCGAAAGATGCCCGGCCACAACGTCGTTCAGCGCCAGCGCGACACCGCGATAAGGCACATGCAGCATCTGTGTTTGAGAAGCCTGCAGGAACGCGAGTGCGCCCAGGAATGGTGGCGAGCCGACGCCCGAAGTTCCGTATTTGAGATCGTTTGGCTTTGCTTTCGCAAGCGCAATGAGTTCCTTGACATTTTTAACGGGAACATCGGGGTGAACCACAAGCGTCATAAAGGTGCGCAGCAGCGGCGTGATGCCCGCAAAATCCTTCTGTGGATCGTATCCCGCATTGGCGACAAGAAACGGCGCGAGTGTGCAGGACACGTCGCACATCATGATCGTATGGCCATCAGGCGCCGCGCGCGCGATGGAGCGCGAGGCAATGGAGGTCGTCGCCCCGGCGCGGTTTTCGACAATCACCTGTTTGCCAAGCCGTTGCGTGAGATAAGGCGTCAGAATGCGTGAGGCGACATCAGGCGGGCCGCCCGCTGCGTAGGGAATAACCAGAGTTATGGTGTGGCTGGGGAAGCTGGCTGAATCCTGGGCGAGGGCGCCGTGGCCGGCCTGTGATGCCAATGCCAAGGCCGCCAAAAATATCGAACTGCGGAACACGTGGGCCATGTGCCTTTTCCTCCCCTTATCTATTGCTGGAACAGTAACGGCGCATAGGATGGCGCGCAAGTGAAGGGATAACTGGCATTTGACGCTGGATTTCGCTGTATCCGGCACGTCTTGCCAAATCCGCAAAGAGAACCTAGCAGTTTATCAGTACTGAACCTTGCGAAGGGACTTGCCGTGACCGAAACATCAGCTACCACCGCTTCTGGCACACCTGCGGTTTCCGGAGAAATGACCGGCGCGAAAAGTCTCCTGGAAACGCTGGTGGCTTGCGGCGTGGATGCGTGTTTCGCCAATCCCGGCACGTCGGAATTGCATCTTGTCGCTGCCCTGCAGAACGACAAGCGGATCCGTTCGGTCTTGTGCCTGTTTGAAGGCGTGGCGACCGGGGCGGCCGACGGTTATAGCCGCGTGGCGGGCAAGCCTGCAGCAACGCTGTTGCATCTGGGACCGGGCCTCGCGAATGGCTGGGCCAATCTTCACAATGCCAAGAAGGCCAAGACGCCCGTTCTCAACATTGTCGGTGATCACGCGACATGGCATCTGCCGCTGGGCGCTTCGCTGACTTCGGACCTGATGGGCCTATCGGAGTCCATTTCGGACTGGACACATATTTCAAAATCCACGGCTGAGATCGGCCCTGATACCGCGAAAGCCTGCCAGATCGCGATGGCCAAAGGCGGCCAGATTGCGACGCTGGTCCTTCCTGCTGATATGACCTGGAGCAAGGGTGGTGTGGTCGCCAAGCCGTTGCCGCCGCTACCGCTCGACAAGCCTTCCGCTCCCGACATGGCGCAGGCGGCGGCTGTACTGACATCTGGCCGCCGCGTCGCCGTGTTGACCACAGGGTCAGCGCTGATAGGCGAAGGCCGGGAAGCCTGTACACGCATCGCCGCAAAGACAGGCGCGACATTCTTCTGTCATGGCCTCAACCGTCAAATGGAGCGGGGCGTTGGCCGGATGGAGTTCCGCCGTCTCTCCGCATGGGGGCAGGAAACGCTGAAAATACTGGCCGATTTTGATGATCTTATTATCATTGGCACGGGTCAGCCGGTATTGTCTTTTGCCCACCCGACCTTTGAGAGCGTGCTTGTGCCCGAAAGCGTGAAGGTCACAAAGCTGGCGACACCGGAAGAAGATGTGACGGGTACGCTGAAGGCTTTGTCCGATGCTGTTGGTATGCCCGATCAAGCCAAGTTGAAATCGCTTCTCTCCCAGCGCAAAACCTATGATCTGGCCAGCGGGCCGCTTACGGCGGACGCGATCGGGCGCGCCATCAATACGTTCATGCCGGAAGGCACGATTATTTCGGATGAATCGGGAACGGCGGGCGGCGGATATTATCCGCTCGCGGCGGGCGCTGTTCCGCATGATGCGTTGTTCCTCACCGGCGGCTCAATCGGGCAGGGGCTCCCTGTCGCGCTGGGGGCAGCGATTGCAGCGCCCGACCGCAAGGTTCTGTGCCTCGAAGCCGATGGCTCGGGCATGTACACCTTGCAGGCGTTGTGGAGCATTGCGCGTGAACGTCTTGATGTGACGACCGTGATCTTCTCGAACCGGCAGTATGGCATTCTCATGCGTTCTGTCGGCATGTACGGCATTCAGGGTCTGAACAATGCCGTGCCAGATCTCTTCGATCTTTCAAACCCAGATCTCAACTGGGCGAAACTGGCCGAGGGCATGGGCGTTGAAGGTCATGTCTGCAAGACGGCTGAGGAATTCAATCGCACTTTTGAAGACTGCATGAAGCGCAAGGGACCGCATCTCATTGAAGCGGTGATGGTGAACTCCGGACACTGACTATTCGGGTCTCACACCCGCCTTAGTCAGTGCATCGCGCCAGAAAACGGTATGCTCGTCGATCAAGGTTTTGAGGTCTTCGGGCGTGCCGCCGGTGAGATTGTAATCGGCTTTCTCCAGTGCGGCTTTGGTCTCCGGGTCTTTCAGCGCGGCGTTCACGACTTCGTTCAACTTTCTGATAATGACGGGTGGTGTGCCTGCCGTTGCCGCCAGCCCAAACCAGATGCCTTGATCTACAATGCGCGTATTGAGCCCCTGTTCCTTGAACGTGGGAACATCGGGAATTGAAGCGATGCGCTTCTCACCGAACACGCCGAGCACGCGGACCTTGCCTGCGGCTGCTTGCGAACCGGCAGTGCTCTGGCTCATGAAGGCGAGCGAGATATGGCCAGCAACGACATCGTTCAGAGCGGGCGCCGCGCCGCGATAGGGGACATGCACCATTTCTGTGCCGGTCGCCTGCAGAAAAGCGAGCGCACCCAGATAGGGCGGTGATCCCAGGCCTGCCGAGCCATATTTGATTTCGTTCGGCCTGGCTTTTGCCAGTGCGACGAGTTCCCGCACATTTTTCGCGGGCACGTCAGGGTGGACGACCAGAGTCATGAATGTGCGCAGCAACGGTGCGATGGGGGCAAAGTCCTTTTGCGGATCAAAACCCGGGTTGGCAATGAGGCTTGGCGCCACCGTGAGTGAAACTTCCGCCAGCATCAGCGTGAGGCCATCGGGCGCCGCGCGCGCAACGGAACGGGCCCCGACGGCAGCACCGGCGCCCGCGCGATTTTCTACAACGATCTGCTTGCCAAGTACGTTCGACAGATATGGCGCGATAATTCTCGCGGCAACATCGGGCGGGCCGCCTGCCGCGTAAGGCACGACCAGAGTGATGTTACGGCTGGGATAAGTAGCGGCATCCTGCGCCAGGCTTATCGAGCCATATAACGGAGCCGCTATCAACCCGAAAAGAGCAGCTCGTCGTGCAATCGATTTGCCTGTCACGCGTCTGTCTCCTTCAGCCTGATGTGCGCATTTCCAAAGGGCGAAAACGCAACGGCCTTACATCACCTCGATTTTCGCCAGCTTCACATAATCGCCCCAGGCCTTGATTTCCTTTGCCAGGAGATCACCAAGCATTTTGGAGTTTCCCGGAAACGGATCGCAACCGATGTTGGCGAGAAAGGCCTTGGTGTCGTCGGCTGCGGTAATCTGGTTGAACCACGCTTCCAGTTTTTCCAGCACCGGCCTTGGCGTTCCCTTCGCCATTTCAACGGACCACCAGCCCACGACATCCGAATTCATGATACCCGCTTCCCGGGCGCTGGGAATATCCTTGATGGATTGCATACGTTCGGCGGCAGCCGTTGCAAGTGCACGTAACTTGCCGGATGCAAAATGCGCAGCGCCGCCCGTCGGGTCGATGTGGATGAATGCAAGGTTTCCCGCCCAGAGATCGTTGAGCGCCGTCGCCGTCGCCTTATATTTCACTTCGACCGTCTGCAATCCGAACTGCGCCTTGTATAGTTCGCTGCTGATCAGACCGGTGTTGGCCAGCGAGCCGTAGGAGGCTTTATCGCCTTGCGCCTTGAGATAGGCCGTGAGATCTGCCGCCGTCTTATGCGGACTGTCGCCGGATACGGCGAGAATCCAGGCGTTCTTGAGCAGCGGCGTGACATGTTCGAAATCGCTCTGTGGATCGAAGTTCAGCTTTTTAAACAATGATGGCGCGGCGCCGAGATAAGCGCTCGAAGGCGCGATGAACAGAGTGTAGCCGTCTGGCTTCGAGCGCGCGACATATTCTGTAGCGATATTGCCAAAGGCGCCCGGCTTGTTGTCTACGATGACAGATCTTCCGCAAAGTTCTTGCAATTTTCGCGCATAGAAGCGGACGATAATATCGGCTCCGCTGCCGGGCGGTGTGCCGCAAATGGCGTGAATGTCGCGCGAGGGCCATGCCTCCTGCGCCCAGGAAAACTTTGAAATGAACGGCATGGCCAGTGCCGGCGCGGCGGCAGTCCGCATAAAGATTCTGCGCGAAATCATTCCATTCCTCCCGATTTTCTTTTTACTGCGCTGATAGTATCTTTGTGCGGCGAGCGGTCAAGCGGGTCGCGATCAGACCGGATGTACAAGGAAGAAAATGCCAAAGGCGATCAGAATTCATGAAACCGGCGGCCCGGATGTTCTGCGATGGGAAGATGTGGAGGTGCCGCCGCCCGGTCCCGGCGAGGTTCTGCTGCGGCACACGGCGATTGGCGTGAACTATGCGGACATCAATCTGCGCGGCGGCGCGTTCTATCTTTACAATGCGTTGCCTCTGCCGGCGATCCTGGGCAATGAAGGCGTTGGCGTTGTTGAAGCATTGGGTGCGGGGGTTACTGAAGTGGCCGTGGGCGATCGCGCCGCCTATGTCAGTCCGAGCGGGACGACAGTGTCGCCCGGAGGTTACAGCGAACAGCGCGTGATTGCCGCAGATCAGCTTGTCAAAATTCCCGATGGCGTCAGCGATGAGCAGGCAGCTGCGTCTTTCATCAAAGGGCTTACAGCCTGGTGCATTGTCCGCCGGGCATATCCGGTCAAGCCCGGAGATGCCGTCCTCGTACATGCGGCAGCGGGAGGCGTCAGCAGCTTTCTGGCGCAATGGTCGCGGCATTTAGGGGCGGAGGTGATTGGAACGGTGGGCAGTGCAGAAAAAGCTGCAGTGGCAAAGGCTAACGGCTGCCATCACACAATCCTCTACCGCGAGCAGGATTTTGTTGCGGAGACCCGGCGGCTCTATCCGCAAGGCGTAAGTGCGGTTTTCGATGGGGTTGGAAAAGATACGTTCCTGCCTTCGCTGGATTGTCTGCGCCGGTTCGGGATGGTTGTGAACTTCGGCAATGCTTCGGGGCCGCCTCCGCCACTGGATGTCAGAATGCTCAGCCAGAAAGGCTCCCTTGTCGTAACACGGGTGGGGATGGGACATTTCATCGCTGAACGTGGCGAGCGCATCGCGGCGGCGGCAGAAATGTTCGATCTGATTTCTAAAGGGATATTGCGCGTCAATATCGAACGGCAATACGCGCTTTGCGATGCCGCTGAAGCCCATCGCGATCTGGAAAACCGGAAAACCACGGGGTCTGCCATTTTAATTCCGTGACAGCTTGGTGAGTATGACGGCTATTGACACGTTTAAGGTCGCGGGCGCATGTGATTGGCCTTATACCGGAGTTTAACATGTCGCCAATGCGTCCGGACACTCGTGGGATGCGCTTCGTGATCGTTTTGAGCGGTGTGATTCTGCTGCACACGGGCGCGTACGGTGAAGAGTTGCTGGGCTCTGAAGCGCCTGCAACAGATCATCCTGCCAGTGATCTGATGGACGAAGATGTCTTTGGGTTTAGCACCAATAGCGATACAGGTTCAAAAGGCGACAGGGGGGCCGGCTCGGAAAGTGTTGGCCGGTTTGGCAAGCGGGATGGGCGTTATTTTGTACTCGCGCCTAAATATTTCGCCGGCTACACATTCGCAGACAATTGGTGGGTCGGAGTTTCCGCCTTTGGCGAGATGCATCGCGTCAACAATGTTAGTGTTCAGCCGTTGAATTTGAACCGGCGTCATTTCGATGGCGCCTCCATCGAAATCATGCACCGGCTGATTGCGCGCAGCGCTACAAATCCATTCGGCCTTTCTGTTTCATTCGAGCCGAGATGGGGCCGGGTTGATGGCGGCAGCGGGCTTGTGGCGACTTCCGCTTCGGGCGAATTCAAATTGTTCGCCGATTTGGAAGTTATACCGGGGAAGGTCTTCTGGGCCGCCAACGCCAACTGGGCGCCTGGCGTGCAAAAAGATCCGGCACTGCAAACAACATGGGTGAGATCGTCAGGCACAAATTTATCGACGGCTGTTGCATTCGCGGTCGGACATGAGGCTACGCTTGGGGCGGAAGTGCGTTATCAATCCCAGTTCAACAAACTGTTGCCCAGAAATCTTGCGGGCCGTGCTCTCTTTGTGGGGCCAACTGCCATGATTCACCTGACCGAAGACGTGTCGCTGAACGGCACATTCGCCATGCAGGTAGCTGGCGCATCAAAGTCTACCCCGGGCCAAAAGTTCGATCTCGATAATTTCGAGCGCCGCATTTTTAGAGTGGCGTTGCAAGCAGGTTTTTGACAGTGCGGAAAGTCTCCTGAAACAGTACATTACTGCGTCACTGGAATGATGCGGATAGCAGACGGTCTAATCATTTTGATTGAATTTGATCTATGTATGTACATTTCAGATCACGTGCGTATGAACGGCTAACGAAATGATTGCGAATTTTGAGTTTCAATTGTGGTAAAATCCACAAGAGGAAAGCGGGTGTGGCGGCGGGGAGCGGCTCCTTCGTACGCATGGGTCAAGCAAGCCAGCTTGATGTCCCGATGCGCGAGCGGCTGACGGCTTGAGGATCAGCAGCACTTTATCGCTAAGATTTGAAGTTATTTACCCGCCGGATGTGCTACAAGATTTCGACCAAACGTTATACATGCGATTTGTCAACCTCTCGCCGCGCATCGCGGCTGTTGGAACTGACGAGGCGAAAATGGCCGTCCCCACTGCACAGGAATTGCTCGATATCGCGCTGATCAATCGTGCGCGTCTCGACCCCGCTGCCGAAGCCGCACTTTATAGCATCGACCTCAACGAGGGGCTTGCCGCAGGCACAATCACGGCGGCATCGAAACAGCCGCTCGCTTTCGATACTTCCCTGGAAACTTCCGCACAGGGCCACAGTCAGGCGATGATAACGAATAGTTTCTTTGCCCATGACAACCCCATTACGGGAAGCACCCCGCAATCGCGCGGCACGGCGGCCGGCTACGCGGGCGGCGTCGGCGAGAATATCGCAGCCAATGGCAGCAGCGTAGCACTTGATCCCACAGCAACTGTGTTCGTGCAGCATCTAAATCTTTTTGTCGACAGCGGCGTCGTGGGACGCGGGCATCGCACAAACATGATGAATGCGAGCTACCAGCAAGTCGGCGTCGGTACTGCGAGCGGCGTAACCACAATTTTTGGACAGCCTTTCAACACCATCGTAATGACCGAGGATTTCGGCATTCCCAATGTCGCCGGGCAATTCATCACCGGGATCACCTATAACGACACTGACATCAACAATTTCTATTCGGTCGGCGAGGGCCGCTCCGGCATGACCGTGACGACGTCAGCCGGCAGTACGACGTCGATAGCTGCCGGTGGTTATGCCCGGTCCATCGGCTCAGGCGTACAGGCAGTTACTTTCTCCGGTGGCGGTCTCGCGGGCACAATTTCGCTGAACGCGACGGTTACCGCGGGCCGCAATATCCTCATCGACATCGTCGGCCAGACCAAAGTTGTCACCTCGACGTCGATTGCGGAAGTGAGCGGCATCGACACGATCGTCGGTCTTGGCACCATAGGCCTGACGCTGACGGCCGGCGGCGGCGCTGAATCCGTCTTCGGCGCGAAAGGCGACGATATCATTTCCGGCGGCGCGGGCAACGATTCGCTGACGGGCGGCCTCGGCAACGACACCATCGATGGCGGTTCTGAAACCGATACGGCATATTACACCGGCAATCGCGCAGCCTACACTGTCACCAACAATTCAGGCGTGTGGACTATCGCTGGCGCCGACGGCACGGATACGCTGACTAACGTCGAGTTCGCCCATTTCGCCGACCAGACGATCGTTCTCGCTGTCGGTGATCAGACGCTGACAGGCGACGACAATCCAAACGTTATATCGGGCGATGCCGGTAACGACACCATATCGGGTCTTGGCGGTAACGACACACTCTCGGGTGGCGGCGGCAACGACTTTATTGATGGGGGTCTTGGCAACGACACGTTGAACGGTGGCTCGGGCAACGATACTCTTCTTGGACGCGGCGGCACCAACACGATGATTGGAGGACCCGGAAACGATGTCTATTACGTGCAAGGCGTCAATGATATCGTGACAGAACTGGCGGGCGAGGGGACTGACACGATCTACGCCTATGCGAGCTTTGCGCTTGCCGCCACTTCGGAGATTGAAGGGATCGATATCCAGTCGGCCACGGGCATCACCGTAACAGGCAGCGACACAGCGCAATTCTTCTCGGGTGGCACAGGCGACGATATTATTAATGGCGCAGGCGGCTTCGATTCATTAAACGGCGGCGCAGGCAATGATACGCTGAATGGCGGATCGGGCGCTGATACGCTCAACGGTCAAAGCGGCACCAACACGATGGCGGGCGGCACGGGCGACGATCTCTATTACGTGCAGGGCGTCAACGATGTCGTGACGGAAGCGGCAGGCGAAGGTTATGACGCTGTCTATGCCTATGCATCGTTTGCGCTCTCGGCGACGTCAGAAATCGAATATATCGATATTCAGTCTGCCACCGGCATTTCAGTTACCGGCAGCGATACCCAGCAGTTCATTGTGGGCGGCGCGGGCGACGACACGATCAGCGGCGCTGGCGGTATCGACGTCATCAACGGCGGCAATGGCAACGATGTCATCAATGGCGGCGATGGCAATGACGTGCTGCATGGCGCAGGCGGCAACGATACCGTATCGGGCAATGCGGGCGATGACACATTGCTTGGCCAGACCGGCACCAACACGCTGATCGGCGGCACGGGCAATGATTCATATTATGTGCAGGGCACGAATGACATTGTAACAGAGCTTGCAGGCGAAGGCGCTGACGCCATCTATGCTTATGCGAGCTTTGCGCTGGCCGCCTCGTCGGAAGTTGAATTCATCGGCGTGCAGACCGCGACCGGTCTCACCATCGTCGGCAGCGATCTCGGACAGGTCATCAATGGTCTGACGGGCGATGACAACCTGGATGGTGGCGGCGGCAACGATACGTTGAATGGTTCGTCCGGCAACGACATCGTCTCCGGCGGCGCGGGCGATGACAATATCTACGGCAGCCTTGGCAACGACACGCTGAATGGCAATGGCGGCAATGACACACTTGTGGGCGACAGCGGCACCAA